>NZ_SRLW01000459.1:0-5587 GCF_006518215.1 Myxococcus sp. AB025B | reverse complement strand
CCGGCAGGGCCTGTAGTGAATCAGCGAGTTGAGGTTCCTTAGCCGGGCCTCAGCTGACGCCGGTTCAACCTTCAAAATAAAAATTGGAGAGTTTGATCCTGGCTCAGAACGAACGCTGGCGGCGTGCCTAACACATGCAAGTCGAGCGCGAATAGGGGCAACCCTTAGTAGAGCGGCGCACGGGTGCGTAACACGTGGATAATCTGCCTGGATGCTCGGGATAACCAGTCGAAAGATTGGCTAATACCGGATAAGCCCACGGTTTCTTCGGAGACTGAGGGAAAAGGTGGCCTCTGTATACAAGCTATCACAACCAGATGAGTCCGCGGCCCATCAGCTAGTTGGCGGGGTAATGGCCCACCAAGGCGACGACGGGTAGCTGGTCTGAGAGGACGATCAGCCACACTGGAACTGAGACACGGTCCAGACTCCTACGGGAGGCAGCAGTGGGGAATTTTGCGCAATGGGCGAAAGCCTGACGCAGCAACGCCGCGTGTGTGATGAAGGTCTTCGGATTGTAAAGCACTTTCGACCGGGACGAAAACCCGTAGCCCAACACGCTACGGCTTGACGGTACCGGGAGAAGAAGCACCGGCTAACTCTGTGCCAGCAGCCGCGGTAATACAGAGGGTGCAAGCGTTGTTCGGAATTATTGGGCGTAAAGCGCGTGTAGGCGGCGTGACAAGTCGGGTGTGAAAGCCCTCAGCTCAACTGAGGAAGTGCGCCCGAAACTGTCGTGCTTGAGTGCCGGAGAGGGTGGCGGAATTCCCCAAGTAGAGGTGAAATTCGTAGATATGGGGAGGAACACCGGTGGCGAAGGCGGCCACCTGGACGGTAACTGACGCTGAGACGCGAAAGCGTGGGGAGCAAACAGGATTAGATACCCTGGTAGTCCACGCCGTAAACGATGAGAACTAGGTGTCGTGGGAGTTGACCCCCGCGGTGCCGTAGCTAACGCATTAAGTTCTCCGCCTGGGAAGTACGGTCGCAAGACTAAAACTCAAAGGAATTGACGGGGGCCCGCACAAGCGGTGGAGCATGTGGTTTAATTCGACGCAACGCGCAGAACCTTACCTGGTCTTGACATCCTCGGAATCTCTCAGAGATGAGGGAGTGCCCGCAAGGGAACCGAGAGACAGGTGCTGCATGGCTGTCGTCAGCTCGTGTCGTGAGATGTTGGGTTAAGTCCCGCAACGAGCGCAACCCTCGCCTTTAGTTGCCACGCAAGTGGATCTCTAGAGGGACTGCCGGTGTTAAACCGGAGGAAGGTGGGGATGACGTCAAGTCCTCATGGCCTTTATGACCAGGGCTACACACGTGCTACAATGGCCGGTACAGAGCGTTGCCAACCCGCGAGGGGGAGCTAATCGCATAAAACCGGTCTCAGTTCAGATTGGAGTCTGCAACTCGACTCCATGAAGGCGGAATCGCTAGTAATCGCAGATCAGCACGCTGCGGTGAATACGTTCCCGGGCCTTGTACACACCGCCCGTCACACCATGGGAGTCGATTGCTCCAGAAGTCACCTCACCAAGAGGTGCCCAAGGAGTGGTCGGTAACTGGGGTGAAGTCGTAACAAGGTAGCCGTAGGGGAACCTGCGGCTGGATCACCTCCTTTCTAAGGAGACCGGGCATCGGACACGCACTTTGGTGCGAGTAGGCGATGCCAGCAGCCTTCGGGCTGCGTCAGGTCGACCAGGTCAACGTTTCCGAGTCCAATCCGACTCGACTTCTCTGGGCTTGCTGTTTGGTTTTGAAGGACTGAGTGCGCGGCAACGCGGCACCAGCTCTTTGAGAATGAAGGACGCTGTAGGAAGAATCGACGCGGTAGCTCCCTGGGCCTATAGCTCAGCTGGCTAGAGCGCGCGCCTGATAAGCGCGAGGTCGGTGGTTCAAGTCCACCTAGGCCCACCACTTCCTCGAGACGTAGAGTCGAGAGGAGCCAAGTGGTGACGCACCCAGCATGGTAGGATGGCCTGGTTTAAGGGGCTGTAGCTCAGTTGGGAGAGCGCCAGCTTTGCAAGCTGGATGTCGTCGGTTCGATTCCGATCAGCTCCACTACGATTTTCCCTGCAGTCTGAGTGGGAAGCGTTCTTTGACAAGTGCATACGAAGGGTAAGTTGCAATTTCTGCTGAGTAACAAGTTCTCGCAGAAAGCACTGCCGAGGCCGTCGCCGGGAGGCGAGGCGCGAGGCGGTGTTTCTACAAGCGAATTAGAAGTGAATCTTCCGGGCCTGCTGCGAAGAGCAGGGGTCTGGGCCTTGGTTTCGAGTTTCGACAATCCGCCGGGAGGCGGGCGTTGGACAAGAGATTAGGGCAAGTAAGCTACTAAGGGCGTGCGGTGGATGCCTAGGTGCCAAGAGGCGATGAAGGACGCGGGTGGCTGCGAAAAGCTTCGGGGAGCTGTCAACCAAGCGTTGATCCGGAGATGTCCGAATGGGGAAACCCAGCACTGCGAATAGCGGTGTTACCTCCTACTGAATACATAGGCAGGAAGGAGCTAACCAGGGGAAGTGAAACATCTCAGTACCCTGAGGAAGAGAAAACAATGAGTGATTCCCAAAGTAGTGGCGAGCGAAATGGGAGAAGCCCAAACCGAAGTCACGCAAGTGGCGTCGGGGTAGCGGGTCCACGGTAGGACTTTGACTGGCTAGCGGAAGCCTCTGGAAAGAGGCACCAAAGAGCGTGATAGTCGCGTACGCGAAAGCTGGTTGGAGCTGAGTGGGTTACCCAAGTAAGGCGGGACACGTGCAATCCTGCCTGAATCAGCCGGGACCATCCGGTAAGGCTAAATACTCCTTGGCGACCGATAGTGAACAAGTACCGCGAGGGAAAGGTGAAAAGAACCCCGGCAAGGGGAGTCAAAAGAACCTGAAACCGCATGTCTACAAGCAGTTCGAGCTCTACGGCGCAAGCCAGAGCGAGAGCGTACCTTTTGCATCATGATTCGGCGACTTAATATACGTAGCGAGGCTAAGCCGATAGGTGGAGCCGGAGCGAAAGCGAGTCCTAAAAGGGCGAATTAGTTGCGTGTATTATAACCCGAAGCGGGGTGATCTACACATGGCCAGGTTGAAGTGCGGGTAACACCGCATGGAGGACCGAACTCATGAAAGTTGAAAATTTCTGGGATGAGCTGTGTGTAGGGGTGAAAGGCCAATCAAACTCCGTGATAGCTGGTTCTCCCCGAAAGATATTTAGGTATCGGCTCGGGCAATTCAATACTGGAGGTAGAGCACTGGAACGGCTAGGGGTCTCACCAGATTACCAAACCGTACCAAACTCCGAATGCCAGTAATTGTTAGCCCGGGACGCAGTCAGTGGGTGATAACGTCCATTGGCAAGAGGGGAATAACCCAGACCGACAGCTAAGGCCCCCAAATCTAGTCTAAGTGAACACTAGAAAGGATGTGGCAGGTCATTGACAACCAGGAGGTTGGCTTAGAAGCAGCCATCCTTTAAAGAAAGCGTAATAGCTCACTGGTCAAGACAGGCCGCGCCGAAAATGTAACGGGGCTCAAGACTAGTGCCGAAGCTTCGGGTCATACGTAAAGCGTATGGCGGTAGGGGAGCGTCCCAACTGCAGCGAAGGCCGACCGAAAGGGCGACTGGAGCGGTTGGGAGTGCTGATGCCGAAATGAGTAGCGATAAAGGGGGTGAGAAACCCCCTCGCCGTAAACCCAAGGTTTCCTGGGTCAAGTTAATCTTCCCAGGGTTAGCCGGAACCTAAGTCGAGGCCGAAAGGCGTAGATGATGGAAAGCGGGTTAATATTCCCGCGCCATCTTGCAAGCGTTGAACTAAGGGAGGACGGAGAAAGCTAGACGAGCTGACCGGTGGTTGTGTCAGTCTAAAGGCGTAGGGGTGTCGCGTACGAATAAAGGCGCGGCAGCTATCCTCGAGACCTTATGGCGCCCCGTCAGGGGTAAGTCGTCGATGCTCTGCTTCCAAGAAAAGTCCCGTAGGGAGCTTGCAGGGTGTCCGTACCGTAAACCGACACAGGTGGGTGAGGAGAAAATCCTAAGGCGCTTGAGAGAACTCTCCTCCAAGGAACTAGGCAAATTTCCACCGTAACTTCGGAAGAAGGTGGGCCTCTGGTAGGTGAAGGCGTACAGCTGGAGCCGAGAGAGGTTGCAGAGAAATGGCGGTAGCGACTGTTTACCAAAAACACAGGACTCTGCGAAGGCGACAAGCCGACGTATAGGGTCTGACTCCTGCCCGGTGCTGGAAGGTTAAGGGGATTCGTCAGCCGCAAGGTGAAGCGATGATCCGAAGCCCCAGTAAACGGCGGCCGTAACTATAACGGTCCTAAGGTAGCGAAATTCCTTGTCGGGTAAGTTCCGACCTGCACGAATGGAGTAACGACTTCCGCGCTGTCTCGGAGAGGGACTCAGCGAAATTGAAATAGCTGTGCCGATGCAGTTTACCCGCAGCAAGACGGAAAGACCCCGTGAACCTTTACTATAACTTGACAGTGACACTAGGGATTGACTGTGTAGGATAGGTGGGAGCCTTTGAAGCCGGGCCGCTAGGTTCGGTGGAGGCAACGGTGAAATACCACCCTGTTGATTTCTGGTGTCTAACCATGTCCCGTTAGCCGGGATTGGGACACTGTCTGGTGGGTAGTTTGACTGGGGCGGTCGCCTCCCAAAGAGTAACGGAGGCGCGCGATGGTTCCCTCAGCCCGATTGGAAACCGGGCGGCGAGTGCAATGGCATAAGGGAGCTTGACTGCGAGACGGACACGTCGAGCAGGTGCGAAAGCAGGTCATAGTGATCCGGTGGTCCTGAATGGAAGGGCCATCGCTCAACGGATAAAAGGTACTCCGGGGATAACAGGCTTATCTCCCCCAAGAGTTCACATCGACGGGGAGGTTTGGCACCTCGATGTCGGCTCATCGCATCCTGGGGCTGGAGCAGGTCCCAAGGGTTTGGCTGTTCGCCAATTAAAGCGGTACGCGAGCTGGGTTCAAAACGTCGTGAGACAGTTTGGTCCCTATCTGCTGTGGGCGTAGGATACTTGAGAGGCTCTGACCTTAGTACGAGAGGACCGGGTTGGAGGCACCGCTGGTGTACCAGTTGTCTCGCCAGAGGCATCGCTGGGTAGCCATGTGCCGATTGGATAACCGCTGAAAGCATCTAAGCGGGAAACCGACCTCAAGACCAGGTATCCCGGGCGCAAGCCCCTGAAGACCCGTCGAAGACTACGACGTTGATAGGCTGGGTGTGTAAGCGCGGTAACGCGTTGAGCTAACCAGTACTAATTGGTCGAGCGGCTTACTTCCCCCTATCTCTTGCGCGCCCCCTCGAGGGGAGTAAGGGACTCGGGGCCAAGGCCGAGGCTTGAATGCATGCGCATTCACCCGGAAGAAACTTCTAGAAGCACAGCGAGGCTTGTACTCGCAGAATGCTGCAACTTACCCTTCGTATGCACTGTCTCTTGTTTTCCGGTGGCAATGTCGGAGGGGTCACACCCGTTCCCATCCCGAACACGGAAGTTAAGCCCTCCAGAGCCGATGGTACTCCGCGGGAAACCGCGTGGGAGAGTAGGTCGCTGCCGGATTCTTTTTGAGAAGCCCTCGTCGCCTCG
>NZ_SRLW01000458.1:0-5606 GCF_006518215.1 Myxococcus sp. AB025B | reverse complement strand
CCGGCGGACCCCTCCCAGGCGCTCTTGGGCATCCCCGGCATGGACTTCTCCTCGCTGTCGGCGGCCTCCAAGCGGGAGCTGGCCACGGTCCTCAGCGATGAGTTCTGCTACTGCGGCTGCCCCCACACGCTGGGGGCCTGCCTGAAGTCGCACACCGGCTGCCGCCACGCCAAGCGCATGGCGCGGGTGGCCGCGCGCATGGTGTCCGAGGGCAGCCCGGCCACGGAGGTCATCGTCCAGCTGTCCCAGTACTACGGCGCCTTCCGCGAGCAGCGCGCGAAGTTCAAGGTGGACGAGCGCATGTGCATGGGCTCCGCGTCCGCTCCGGTGACGGTGGTGGAGTTCTCCGACTTCGAGTGCCCGTACTGCGCCAAGGCGCGGCCGGTGCTGGAGGCCTTCGCGAAGAAGAACGCCTCCCAGGTGCGCTTCTGCTACCTGCCCTTCCCGCTGTCCAACCACGTCAACGCGGTGCCGGCGGCCCAGGCGGCGCTGTGGGCGCGAGACCAGGGCAAGTTCTGGCAGATGCACGACGCGCTCTTCGAGAACCAGGACAACCTCAAGCCGGAGGCCCTGGTGGCGCTGGCGAAGAAGCTGGGGCTGGAGGAGGACCGGCTGGCGGCGGTGCTCAAGTCGGACTCGTACAAGCAGGAGCTGGAGGGCTTCCGCAACCAGGGCCGCGCGGCCGGGCTGTCGGGCACGCCGACGGTGTACTTCAACGGCCGGGCGCTGGATTTGAGCTTCATCCAGGAGGAGCTGCTCACCCACAGCCTGGAGGATGAGCTGGAGTGGGTGACGAACAAGAACGCCTGGGCGGCTGACTGACGCGGCAGATGACGCAACGGTTCCGCATCGACGCGGGGCAGCTCGTCCCCGAGGATCGCCAGAGCCCCTCTCCGTTGGCGGGGCGCTCGGGGACGTACGCGCTGATGCCCACGGCGCCGGACCTGCTCATCTTCTCCCGGGGGCCCAGCGAGGGCGGCAGCATCCCCGCGCCCCGGGTGGTGCTCTCCGGCGACGCGGGCGGCTTCCCGCTGTCGGACCTGATGGCCTTCCTCAGCCAGTCGCGCTGGAGCGGCATCATCCGGGTGCACTCGCCCGGCGGCGAGCGCTCGGTGACGTTCCGCGACGGCGAGGTGCGGGGCGCGTCGTCGGATGACCCGGCGGACCGGCTGGGCGAGGTGCTGGTGCGCCTGGGCTACGTGGAGCGGCCCCAGGTGGAGGCCGCGCTGAAGGGCCAGCCTCCGTCCAAGGTGGGCCGCGCGCTGGTGGAGAAGGGGCTGTTGCAGGCGCACGACCTCTTCAAGTGCGTCACGCACCAGGTCAGTGAGATCTTCCACGCCATCGTGCTGTGCCGGGAGGGGAGCTTCTTCCTCATCGACCAGCCGGTCGACGAGAAGGCCAATCACTCCATCCAGCTCTCCACCCAGAGCCTGCTGATGGACAGCATCCGGAAGATCGACGAGATGGCGCACTTCCGGAAGCGCATCCCCCACGGCCGGCTGTACGTGGCCAAGAAGCGCGGCTCCGACGGCAAGCTGGAGGAGGACGAGGACCGGGTGCTGGGGCTGGTCGACGGGCGCCGCACCATCCTGGAGCTGGGGCACGCGGCGCGGCTGTCGGAGTTCGACATCACCAAGGTGGTCTTCCGCCTGCTCGAGGGCGGCTTCGCGTCGGTGACGGACAAGCCGCTGCTGGTGCCCGTGGGGCCCGCGGCCGTCGCGACGGGGAGCGCTCCGACGCCGGGGCAGTCGGTGGGGCAGGGTGGCACCGCGCAGGGAAAGCCCGCGGCGAGCGCTGCGCCCACGGTGGACCCGCGTCCGGCGGCGCGCGTGTTCAACTTCATCTTCCGGGAGATTCGCGACGAGGTGGCCAAGCAGGGCATGGACCGCGAGTTCATCGCCGCCGCCAACGCCGCGCTGTCCGGGCAGGCGCTGTCGTCCTCGCCGGTGTTGGAGGGGCTGTCCTTCCAGGCGGACGGCAGCCTGGCCGAGGCGAAGCTGATGGAGTCCTTCGAGCGGCACCACGCGCAGCTGGGCTCCGAGCCGCTGGCCTCCTTCAAGCAGGCGCTCAGCGACGTGATGTTCTTCTTGTTGTTCCAGGCCGGTGAGCTGTTGGAGTCGCGCGCGGACGAGGACCTCGCCCGTCGTGTGAAGAAGCTGCTGGCGACGCTCGAGGGCTCGTGACGACGGATTCGGATTGGCCGCGGTTGACGGCGGATGTCCCCGGCTGTGGTGGTGGTTTCAAGCTGGTCCCCGAGGACTTCGAGGTCGAGGAGCTCCCCGCCTATCAGCCCTCGGGCGAGGGCGAGCACCTCTACCTGTGGCTGGAGAAGCGGGGCCGGGACACGCGCGAGGTGGTGCGCGCGCTGTCCCAGGTGCTGGGCGTGTCCGAGGACGACGTGGGCGTCGCGGGCATGAAGGACCGGCAGGCCGTCACGCGGCAGCTCATCTCGGTGCCCGCGCGCGCGGAGCCCAAGCTGGGCGACTTCGCGCTGGAGGGCGTGCAGGTGCTGTGGTCGCGCCGGCACGGCAACAAGCTGCGGACCGGGCACCTGAAGGGCAATCGCTTCCGCCTGCGCCTGCGCGGCGTGCGCGACGTGGGCGCGGCGCGGGAGTCCTTCACGCGGCTGTCCGCGGGCGGCGTGCCCAACTACTTCGGCGAGCAGCGCTTCGGCCGCGCGGGTGACAACGCGGACCTGGGGCGCCTGCTGGTGCTGGGGCAGCGGCTGCCGAAGCGGCCGGAGCGCTTCCAGCGCAAGCTGTACCTCTCCGCCTTCCAGTCGCGCATCTTCAACCGGGCGCTCGCGGACCGCGTGCGCGCGGGCACCTTGTCCACGGCCCTGCTGGGGGACGTGCTGCGCAAGGAGGAGACCGGCGGCCTCTTCGTGTGCGAGGCGCCGGAGGTGGACGGGCCGCGCGTCGCCGCGTTCGAGGTGAGCCCGGCGGGGCCGCTGTTCGGCCCGAAGATGACGGCCTCCGCGGGCGAGGTGGCGGAGGTGGAGGCGAGGCTGCTCGCGGGTGAGGGCGTCACGCTGGACGACTTCAAGCGCGGCGGCGGCGAGACGGAGGGAGGGCGCAGGCCGTACCGCGTCCGCCTGGGCTCGCCCGAGCTGACGCCCGAAGGTGAAGACCTGTGGCTCACCTTCGAGCTGCCCCGGGGCGCGTACGCCACCGAGGTCCTCCACGAGCTGCTCAAGGACGACTGAACTGGAGGCGTCGAGGCGGCGTTGTCCGCCCCGTTCCGATATTGCCGCCGGCGCGAGAGCTGGCTTGCGCCAGGCTTGATTCCCGGGCCATCGGGCCCTGTGGACCGGGGGCCGGCCCCGCGGCCACCGCGCTCATCCGATGACGGCCCCGATGTCAGGCTTGAGGCCCTTCGCATGCTCGGGCGCTCCAGCCAGCCGCTCGCCCGGGATGACGGCGCGGGCCCCGCCGTGGGCGCCGCGCCTGGAAGGCCCCGAGTCATCACGAGGGATGCCCGCCCCGCGCGATGACGGGCCCCTGGACGCAGGCGCGGCGGCAGGCGCCTTGTGTCCTCGCGAGGGGCGGTCCGTCCCGCGCGGTGACGCACCCCTGGACGCTGGCGCGGCGGCAGGCGCCTTTGTCCTCGCGAGGGGCGGTCCTTCCCACGCGGTGACGCACCCCTGAAAGCCAAGCGCCTCCGCGGGACGAAGCCCGGGAGGCGCTGTGCCTGCTTCCGCGTGGAGCGGAAGTCACTGCGTGATGATGTTGAACTCCGTGCGGCGGTTCTGCGCGCGGCCCGCCTTGGTGGTGTTCGGGCCGATGGGCCGCGTCTCACCGAAGCCCACCGCCTCCATCCGACCCGGGTCGATGTTGCGCCGCAACAGCTGCGCCATCACCGCGTCGGCGCGCTTCTGGGACAGCTTCAGGTTCGCCTCGTCCTTGCCCAGCGAGTCGGTGTGGCCCTCGATGCGGACCTTGGCGATCCACGGAGCGTCACGCAGCGCCTGCGCCACGTCGTCGAGGATGCCGTTGTTCTGCTTGTTGCCGAGGATCCGCGCGGAGCCCGAGGAGAAGAGGATCTGCTTCTTGATCTCGATGCGGTCCTTCTTGATGACCACGTTCTTGTACTGCTTCGGGCAGCCGCGCTGCTCCTTGGTGCCGGGCTCGTCCACGCACGCATCCAGGCGGTCCACCACGCCGTCGTTGTCCGTGTCCTTGTCCGGGCAGCCCGAGTTCTCCGGCGGGCCCGCCTCGTTGGGGCACTTGTCCTGGGCGTCCGCCAGGCCGTCGGCGTCGTTGTCCAGGTCGGGGCAGCCGTCCTCGTCCTGGAAGCCGTCCTTGTCCTCGGGCTCGTCCGGGCACTTGTCCTGGCCGTCGTTGACGCCGTCGTTGTCCCGGTCCGGGCAGCCCAGGTTCTGGATGGGGCCGAACTCGTTGGGGCACTTGTCCTGCGTGTCCACGACCCCGTCATTGTCGTTGTCCAGGTCGGGGCAGCCGTCCTCGTCCTGGAAGCCGTCCTTGTCCTCGGGCTGGTCCGGGCACTTGTCCAGGTTGTCGTTGATGCCGTCGCCGTCGCGGTCCGTCGGCGCGAGCGCGGGGCAGCCCTGGTTCTCCAGCACGCCGGGCTCCAGCGGGCACTTGTCGTTGGCGTCGAGCACGCCGTCGTTGTCGTTGTCCGGGTCCGGGCAGCCGTCCTCGTCCTGGAAGCCGTCCTTGTCCTCGGCCTGGTCGGGGCAGGGGTCGTCCTTGTCCAGCACGCCGTCGCCGTCGCTGTCCGTCTCCTCGATGCGCACCACGACCTGGGGCGGCTTCTGGGGCTCGGGCGTCGTCGCCTGCGGGGCCTCGGGGCGCTCGCGCACCAGCACCTGCCGGGGACCGCAGCTCTTCGACAGCTCCAGCGCCCGGTCTACCGCCGTGTCCGCCAGCCGCACGTGCGAGGCGGCGCGGCCGCTGTTGCCCTGGCTCAGCTCGCCCTTGGCGAAGTCGAGGTGGGCCTCCGCGGTGGCCAGCTCCACCGGCGCGCAGCGCAAGGCGCCGCTGCGGCGGGCGCGCTCGACGTCCGCGGCGAGCACCTGGGTGTCCGCGCGAATCTTGCTGCCGCTCACGCAGCTGGCGAGCAGGAGGGACAGGAGCGCTACAAGACAGGGACGCGTCATCGGGAGCACTCGGAGCGTCACGGGTTCGGGGTCCTCTCGCCGGTGTCACTGCTGCCCGACACGGACATGGCCTTCTCGCGCGCCTCGTTGGCGAAGCGCGACGCCTTCACCGCGAAGTCCACGCCGGCTTGATAGTCGGAGTAGCCAACCTCCTCGCGCGCCTTGTCGAGGTACAGGTTCGCGGCGGTCCACTCGTACGGAGCCAGCTTGTCGGCTCCGGCCGTGCGCGCGGCCTGAATCTGGACTTCGGCGTCGAGGATGTTCGCGGTGGACTTCACGGGGCCGCATGCGGCGAGCGCCCCGGCCACCGCCACCAGCACCGTCAGCTTCTTCATAGCGTGGCGCCTCTAGAGGAGGGACAGAGGCATCGGTCGTATCAATCGCCTCTTGGGGGGTCAAGAATCGGGCAGACCCTGTTGGAGGGGGGGGCGGCCCGGCGCCAGGGACTTTGACGGCCGGCGCATGGCTTGCCATCGTCCCCCTCCCG
>NZ_SRLW01000457.1:0-5615 GCF_006518215.1 Myxococcus sp. AB025B | reverse complement strand
CCCCCGCCCTGGCCCCCTGAGTCGTTCTCCACCCGCACTGCCCGCAACGCATCGCGTCACGAGTCGCTCCATCCGAAGGGATTTCCTCGGACGCGTTCACATCGTACGGAGGGGGCGCTCCACCGGTGGAACGACATGAGAAGATGGGTGTAGGGGTTCGCGCCACGATGGACGACGGGCAGCACCGCCAGTTCGATGCTTTCGCACGCTCGCGACGACCGGGGCTGCTTCGCCTTGCCCGACGCCTGTGCTCCGGGGGTGGAATCGACCCGGAGGACCTGGTGCAAGAGACCCTCGAGCGCGCCTACCGGAACTTCGACCGGCTGGTGGCGGAGAACCCAGGCGCCGTCAGCGTGTGGCTCAGCACCACGCTGAGCAACCGCTTCCTGGACCATTGTCGTCGCAGACGCACCGAGGTCCTGGGGGCCCCCGCGCTGCGTGTGGTGCAGGACACGGAGTCCTCCGGCGAACCCGCCGCCCTGGAGCAGTGGGAGCAGGTCAGCCGCGAGGACTTCCAGCGGGCCATCGACAAGCTGCGGCCTCCCCATCTCCAGGAGGCCTACCGGCTCCACGTGGCGGGACTTCGATACCGGGCCATCGCACAGCGGTTGGATGCGCCCGAGGGAACGGTGGGACGGTGGCTCAGCGAGGCGCGGCAGGCTCTGCGGGGGCTGCTGACCCCTAGCGCCGCCTCGAGTGAAGGCAGGGCCAGACCATGACCGAGCAGTGCGACAGATTGGAGTCCTTCATCGACGGTGAGCTGGCCCCGGCGGACGCGGAGAACTTCCGCCACCACCTGACCGGCTGCGCCGCGTGCGAGACACGGATGAAGGAACTGCTCGCGCTCGAGCTCCTCGCCGACGACGCCCTGCACGAACCCGGGGACTCCACACTGGCCTTCGTCCCCCCACCTCCCCAGCTCAAGCGGCGCAAGAACTGGATGATGGTGGTGCCGCTGGCGCTGGCCGCGGGCCTGGCGGCGTGGGTTCTCGTGACGCGGACCGACTCGTCCCCCACCTCCCCCGAGCTGTGGCTGGGGCAGGACCCGGGCCGCACGCTCGAGGCCCGCCTCACCCATCCGGGCGCCGACCGCCATCGCCCCTACCAGGTGATGCGCAGCGGCGGCAATTCGCCCCGCGCGCTGTCCCTGCGCGAGCTGGCGAAGCTGGAGGAGGTCGGTGACGAGCGAGGCATCGCCTCCGCCTACCTGCTGCGCGGAGACCCCGCCCAGGCCGCGGCCTTCCTCGACAAGCTGCCCGCGTCCCCCGACCTGGACTCGGACCGCGCGGCGCTCGCCCTCCAGCGCGGCGCCCACGAAGAGGCCCTCGCCCTGGTGGACCGCGCGCTGAAGGCGAAGCCCGGTCATCCCCAGGCGCTGTGGAACCGCGGCCTCGCGCTCGAGAAGCTGGGCCTGTCCCTGCAAGCCGCCGAGGCC
The DNA here is from genome assembly GCF_006518215.1 of Myxococcus sp. AB025B. NCBI lineage: Bacteria > Pseudomonadati > Myxococcota > Myxococcia > Myxococcales > Myxococcaceae > Myxococcus > Myxococcus sp. AB025B. The sequence goes on along the minus strand of NZ_SRLW01000457.1, from coordinate 4,180 downwards.
TTCGAGCAGGTGGCCGCGCAGCGGGAGCCGGGCTGGAGCCAGGAGGCCGCCGAGCGCGCCGCCGACCTGCGCCGTCAAGAGGACACCCAGCGCAAGGGCTGGAAGGGCACCAAGCAGGACTGCGACCAGATGGTGTCCGGCGGCCCCGTGCTCGCCCAGGCCCAGGTGGAGCAGCACCCCGGCCTGTCCCGCCTGTGCTTCTACGATGCGCTGCGCACCGCCACTTCCCCCGAGCGCGTCGAGTCGCTGCGGCCCCTGGCCCGCCAGCTCGACGCCGTGGACGGTGGCACCCACCTGGAGGACGCCCTCCAGCGCGCGGCCCGCTCGGACTTCTCCGCGCGCGCCCCCTTCGTCGCGGACTACGTGCGGCTGACGCGCAACGAGCTGTCCCCGACGCAGCTCGACGCCTTCCTCGTGAAGCTGCGCGAGGCCCGACAGGACGACCTGCTCCTGGGCGCCCTGCTCTTCCCCAAGGACCTGCGGCAGCACGAGCGCGAGTACCGCGAGCTCGCGCTGGCCACGAGGGACCCATGGTTCGCGCTGCTCGCCGAGGAGCGCCAGGCCCGCGCGGACATCCAGCGCGGACAGATTCCCCAGGCGCGCACGCGGCTGACCGAGGCCCTGCGCACCTGTCCTGACGGCGCGCGCTTCAACTACCGCTGCCTGGAGCTGGAGCGGAACCTGGCGCTCGTGGAGCGGCAGCTCCACCGCCCCGTCGAGTCGCGCGCGCACGGCCTGCTGGCGCTCGCCCGGGCCCGCGCGGGGCACGAGTGGACCAAGGAGTGGAGGCTGCTCCAGGAGCTGGGCCAGGTGGCCCTCTTCCATGGAGACCTGTCGCTGGCGCGCGCCTACCTGGAGGAGAACATCCAGCGGCTGCCCGAGCGCTGCGAGGACCACGAGTCGGCCTACGTCAACCTCGCGCTCGCCTTCCACCGCACGCTCGACTTCAACGGCGCCCGGGAGCAGCTGGACCGCGCCGCGCGCTGCGGCAACCCGCCCTCCCTGGCGCGCGCCTTCGCCATCGCGGACCTGGCCCACACGCAGGCCCGCCGCGCCGAGGACACCGAGGTGCTGACGCGGGGCCTGGAGGCGCTGCGAGCCTCACCGGCCCGACTGGAGACCGCGGGCGAGGGCGCGATGCTGCGCCACATCGAGGGCCGCTTCTTCGTCGAGCAGGACCGCCGTCGGGGACAGGCGCTGCTGCGTCAGGCCATCGATGAAGCCGCGCCGCTCGTGGGCTCGGACGTCAACGCCCGCAAGGCGCGCGTGTACAGCTTCACGTCCCTCATCCTCGACGCCTCCCGACACGAGGAGCTGGAGCGGGCCATGGCCCTCTTCGCCGAGGAGCGCGCCCTGCCCCTGCCCGAGCGCTGCGCGCTGGGCGTCACCGTGGACGACGAGCGCACGGCCCTGGTGGCCCGCGACGCGTCGGGGCGCTGGGTCGGCCACTTCGACACCCAGCGCCGTGAGCGGCTGGAGAGCGTGGAGGGGCTGGTCCCCGAGCGGCTCGCACAGGCCCTGCGCGACTGTCCCCACGTGGACGTGCTCGCGCGGCCGCCGGTGCTCGGCAAGCCGGACCTGCTGCCGCCGGACATCGCCTGGGCCTACCGCGTGGGACCGGCTCCCGCCGAGCCCACCGGCCAGCCCTCGCGCCGGCTGGTGGTGGCGGACGTGCATGCGCCCGCGGAGCTGCGCCTGCCCTCGCTGCGCGCCTGGCGCCCCTCGCGGGACGAGGACGCGACGCTGGCCACGCTGCGCGGCGCCTCCGCCACGCCGTCGCACGTGCTGCGGGCGATGCGCGAGGCCACGGAGGTGCAGATCCACGCGCACGGCGTCGTCGACCCGAGCGCCGCGGACGGCTCGCTGCTCGTGCTGTCGCCGGAGGCACAGGGCGGTCGCTACGCGCTGACGGCGTCGGACCTGCACGGTGAGCGGCTGGAGGGCCGGCCCGTGGTATTGCTGGCGGCGTGTCATGCCGCGCACAGCAAGGCGTACTTCCATGAAACGTTCGGCCTGCCGGTGGCGTTCGTCGAGTCCGGGGCCCGGGCCGTGCTCGCCGCCACGCAGGAGATTCCCGACGCCGAGGCGTCGGACTTCTTCGAGCCGGTGCTGGCGCGCATTCGCGAGGGGCTGCCCGCGGCCCGCGTCCTTCGCGATGCACGTCAGGACTGGCTCCGCAGTCGGGGAAGCGCCTGGGTCCGCCAGGTGCTCCTCTTCGAGTAGTTGCCTCGTCTCATCCCAGAGTCTCGAAAACCCATGAAGAAAGTCCTCCTGTTGGTCCCCCTGCTGCTCGGCGTCGCGGCGTGCCGCCACATCGAGACGGTTCCGTCGACCGAGCAGATTCAGCGCAAGGCGCCCAAGGGCGCGCTCGTCCGCGTCATCCTCCGCGACCGGGCCAACCCCCAGCGGCTCACCGTCTACGTGGTGGACGTCAGCCGCAACGAAATCATCGGCCAGTCCAATCGCGATGCCTCCGCGACGCGGGGCGCCCAGGAGGAGACCTCGTCCGAGAAGGCCACCACGGACGGCGACACCTCCGCGATGCAGTCGGGCGGTCAGCTCTACGTCGGTGACGTGGAGCTGATCACCGATTGTGTTCCCCGGACGGACAAGGAGGGCTGCCTGAGCGTCGCCGACCTGCGTGACGGAGACCCGGGTGGCGCGTCGGGCGGCGGCGGTGACCCCACGGGCCACCAGCAGCTGGTCGAGAAGGTGAAGCGGCTGGCCGCGCTGACCTACTGGTCCACGCTCGAGGTGGGCATCCCGACCGTCAAGCGGACGGCGGCCTCCGGACGCGTGAATCAGTAATCACGTGAGGCGCTGAGGACAGGAGGCTCCGGTGTCGCGAGGGTGCGGCGCCGGGGCCTTCGTCGTTTCAGGGGGACTTGCCGGCCTCGGCTCCGGTGGGAGCCAGGCCCGAGAGCGTCTCCACGTAGGACGCGGCGACACGCAGGAAGCGCGCGCCCTTCACGCCGGTGAGGTACTGGCGCTTCATCGCGCGCGTGGCGCCCACATAGAACATGGCGCGGCGGATGCGCTCGTTCTCCCGCGCGTTGCGCTCCTTCGCGCCGGCCATCCAGTTCTCCACGGTGTCCAGCGCATCCAGGCCCGCGAAGAAGACGACGGGGCACTCGTGGCCCTTGCAGGAGAACACCGTGGTGGCGCGCACGTGGTCCACGCCGCTGACGCGGAAGTCCGTCACGTCGCGGCCGCCCTTGCCACCGTAGGCGTGCGCGGGCACACCGGCCCGGTTGAGGGCCTCCGTGTACTGCGACGGCATGACGGGCGCGACGACGAGGATGTCGCCGGGGTGCACGCCCTCGTCGCGGATGAGCCGTGCCACCTCCCTGGCCACCTGACGGGCCTCGCTCGCGCCGGAGGCGAAGCCGCGCACCTGGGGCAGCACGCCGCCGCGCTCGGTGGACTGCACGCGGTAGAGGCCCTCCAGCGTCTCCTCGGGGAGCCACAGGAGCCCCTCGCGCGCGAGCTCCCCGGCCTTCATGTACTCGCGCATGCCCGGGTCGCTGGTGCCGTGCTGGCGCAGCGGGTCCAGCACCACGTTGAAGGCCACGTCGAGGATGTCGCGCGTGGCGCGGAAGGTCTCCTTGAGGATGCGGGTGCGGCCCCGGAAGGACAGCCCCTCCGGGAGCTGCTCCTTGAGCGCGTCGATGGGCACCTGGCCGTAGACGTTCTGCGAGTCGTCCATGAACAACTGGAGGCAGCGCACCCCCTTGCCGTCCTGCGACGCGCGCGGGCGGACCAGGGCGTGGAGCATGGCGAGCGCGCGGGCGTCCATGTCCTGGGCCTCGTCGACGAAGACGCCGTCGAAGGACTTTGGCTCCACGCGGCGCAGCGCGCCCACGTGCTTCACCGTCACACGGGCCCGGAGCGCGCGCACCCGCTCGCGGCCGGCGCGCTGGGCAATCGCCTCCACCAACAACTTCTCCACCAGGGGCGAGAGCGCGCGGTTGAAGAACGAGACGAGCACCTGGGTGTCCTCGTGCTCCAGCAGATAGCGCGCCACCCAGTGGGCCAGGACGAACGTCTTGCCGCTGCCCGCGACGCCGCGCACCAGGTGGTGGCCGTCATCGAAGCGCCGCTCGAAGAGGGACACCTGCTCCTGGGTGAAGAGGGGCCGCGTGGGGCGCGAGCCCTCGATTTCTCCGCCGAGGCTGGTGGG
>NZ_SRLW01000456.1:0-5659 GCF_006518215.1 Myxococcus sp. AB025B | reverse complement strand
GTCGAGAGCCACCCCAGGGCCCGTGGGCGCGCTTCCTGGACTTCATGGAGCTGACCTCCCCCGAGGGCAAGTGGGGGTGGGGCCTGGTGCTCGGCCTGCTCGTCATCGGCTTCTGGCCGCTGGCGCTGCTGGGCGTCCTGGACGTGAGCGGGACGCCGCGCAAGGTGCTCGTCGCGCTGGGGCCCGCGTCCATCTGTCTGGGATTGGCCCTGCTCGTGCTGGTGTGCGGCTACCGGTATGGCGGGTCGCTGCGCCTGTCGCGCGGCAAGACCTGGGGCCTGGCCGCGCTGTTCGTGGGGCTGGGCCTGGCGGGGGCCGTGGGCCTGTGGTTCAGCGAGAGCTGAGCCCCGAGGGGGCGCTCAGCCCGCCTGGTCCGCGCCCTCGAAGGTGACCTTCGCGCGGTTCATCACGTACTCCACCGCGAGCAAATACCAGCCCATCTCCGCCAGCCGCTTCGTCGTCTCCGGGGACTCGCGCAGGGCGGCGTGGGCATCCGCGGCGGTGAGCCCGAAGGGCTCCATCTGGAGGGCCACCAGCTGCTCGAGCTTCTCCGGCGTCAGCTGGAGCTTGTGCTCCTCGGTGATGGCCTTCAGCACGATGCCGATGTGCAGCCGCCGCTCGGCGTCCGCGCGCGTGGTGTCGTCCGTGAGCCAGCCCTCCAGCGCCTCACGCTGCTCGTCCACGTCGAACTGGTGGTCGACCAGGCCCTGGCCCTCGGCCTGGACCCAGCGGCGGCGCAGCTCCTCGTCCACCAGCGCGCGCGGCAGCTCCACCGGGGCGCGCTGGATGAGCTCGTCCAGCACCCGGTCCCGCGCCTGCACCCAGAGCTCGGCGGCGCCCTGGTCCTCCAGCTCCTCGCGCAGGTGGTTCATCACCTCGTCCAGCGTGGCGCCCATCCCCAGCTTCGCGAGGAACTCCGGGTCGCTGTCCGGCAGCGGCGTCACCTCGTGCGCTCCCAGCACGTCCACCAGGAAGCGCGCGGGCTTGCCCCGCAGCGACTCCACCGGGTAGGTGTCCGGCAGCTCCAGCGCGACCTGCAGGGACTCGCCCACCTTGCCGCCCTCGGCCAGCGACTCGCTGAGCCCGGGCAGCATCTCGATGGGCGCCAGCTCCGTCGTCAGGCCGAAGCGCGAGGAGAAGGGGATGAGCCGGCCATCGCAGTAGCCCACGATGTTGAGCTTCACCTCGTCGCCCAGGGCCAGCGGCTCACCCGCCTGCCGCTCGCGCGAGGGGGAGACGGCGCGGTGCTTCTCGTGGAAGGCGCGCAGCAGGTCCTCCTCCGTCAGGTCCGGCGGGGTGGGGACCACCACGGAGATTCCCTCCAGGGAGGGCGCGCTCACGGTGGGCACCTCCAGCGCCTTGGCGGACACGAGGCTGACCACCGGGCTCATCTTGAGGAGCCGCTCGACGCCTTGACCTGCTCCTTGAGACCCTTGCTTGCTGCTCACGAATGCTCCCGGGAGATAGGCCTGCCAGCGTCCGCGCCAATGGGGAGAAAAGCGACGGCTCGGCATGGACCAGGGCATAGTCCAGCCGAGCCGCTCTGACAAACCCCGCGATGGGGTCGCTGCGCTAGAAGAAGGCGCCCACGATGCTGGACACCGTGGAGACCGCGGCGCCCACCTGGCTGACGATGGGGATGTTGGTGGCGGCGGCGACGGAGCCCACCGCGGTGATGACCGACGTCACCTTCTTGCCGGTGCTCGCGTTCTTGTCCATCAGCGTCGCGCCCGCGTTGGCCACGTCGACCGCGGCGATGGCCACGTTGACGCCCGGGGCGAAGCGGCCCAGCGTCTTGGCGGCGGTGCCGGCGGCGGCCTTCGCGCCCTGCTTGAGCGCGGCCTCACCAACCTCCGAGCCCGCCGTCTTCAGCAGCGCCTTGGCGGCCGTGCGCGGACCGGTGCCCAGGCCCTGGGCCAGGGTGCTGGTCGCCTTCGCCGTCTCGGAGGCGGCGGCCTTGACGGCCCGGCTGACGCCCTTGGCCGTGCCACCCTCGAACAGGCTGGTGGTGGCCGCGTTCTTGACGGCCTTGAGCACGTCGTCGCTGGCGTTGGGGAGCGTCTTCTTGAACGCGTCGACGGCCTTCTTGCCCGCCTCCAGCTTCTCCTTGAAGACGGTGCCGCCGAGCACGCCGCCCATCACCTTGCCGCCCACGATGCCGCCCGTCGCGGCCGTGATGCCCGCCTTGGTCGCGTCCAGCGAGGAGCGCGTGGCGGCGAGGATGTCGTCCTTGCTGCCGGTGCGGATGGCCTGGCGGATGTCCTTGATGGCCGTGGCGCCCGACATCACCGCGCCGGGGATGCCCGCGTAGCGCGCGGCGGCCTTCATGCCGGCGCCCAGCTTCGTCAGGCCCTTGAACTCACCCGCCTTGTAGGTGGGGTTGCTGACGAAATCGAGGTTCTTGCCCGTCAGCAGGCCCTCGGCGCCGTTCTTGATGTTCTTGATCTGCTGGAAGGCGTCCTTGCCGTACCCGAAGGCCTTCGCGCTCTGGGTGGCGACCGCCGTGGCGCCCTTGATGAGCTCCTTGTTGTCCTCAACGGTCTTCTTGACGTCCTGCACCGTCTTCTGGACGTTCGTGCGGACGGTGTTGATGGTCTTCCGGATGTCGAAACCCATGGTGGGGCCTCACGAATTCAAAAAAGAAGGAACTTGCCGGGATTATCGCGATCAGCCCGCGGGAGTTGCGTCGGGGTCGGCCCGAAAACCATATTGAACGGATGGTTTTTTATCCTGACTCCGTGTAAAAGCCGGAACTCCACAATCACCCTCATTGAGCACGTGTCCTGGCGCCCCCCGGCCCGGGCCGCGGCAGGGAGCGGTATGCGCAAGCTGTCCATGGTGGGCGTCATGTTGTGCGGAGCATGGGTCTCAGGCTGCGATGGCGGGCTCCAGGAGCCCATGTCCCAGCCTCCTTTGGGGGGCGCTGGTGGCACCGCGGCCTCCGTCTCTTCCAACCGCCAGGCGGTGGTCTCCCCCGCGCTCGAGGCGGCGCTCGCCTGTGTCGAGGGGTACGTCGCGGCGGGGACGTGTGATTGGGCGCACTGGAGCGAGATGTGGGAGACGTGCAGGACGTACGAGCACGCGGAGCTCGAGGACGGCCTGTTCCTGGAGGAGGTCCAGTCGGACGCCTGCACGGCGGACAACTGGGCCGCGCTGCGCGCGAAACTGCTCGCCCCGCGTCTGGCGCCCGTGGTCCTGCGCGACGACTGTCACGGCGACTCGACCATCCTCCAGGAGTCCTCGGCCAACGGTTGTTACGCGCTCCCCGCCGGGGCGGGGGCCTCGTACGTCGACGTGGCCATCGGCAAGGCGGTGACGCTGCATGCCGGGGCGGACTGCTCCGGGGACTCGGTCACCGTCGAGACCAGCGCCAACCTCTGTGAGACCTCGTTCGCGAGCGGCGCGAGCGCGAACGACGGCGTGCGCTCGTACCGGGTCCAGGACGTGGAGGCCCCCGCCTCGCCCTACCGGTACACCTGCTCCGCGTCGGAGCCGGCGTGCGTCGAGAACCACAACAAGCGGCTGGGCGCCATCAACAAGAAGCACACCGTCAAGGTCGTCCGTGTGACCTACGCGGGGCGGAGCACCCCCTCGCTGTCCGACATCCGCAACAACGTCCGCGACCTCTACTCGTTCTTCGGCGTCGCCTCGGGCGGGCAGGTGGGGTTGGAAATCACCGCGTCGCAGACGGTGGAGGTGACGAGCGCGAACTGCTCGAAGGCGAAGAACCAGGCGGTCCAGAAGGCCCGCTCGAATGCGTTCCTGACCGTGTACTCGATGCCCAGCGGCATGTGCTCCGTCTCGAACGCGGGCTCCAACCGCGTCTTCCTCAAGGGGGGCCTGTTCCGTGACTATGCCCACGAGGTCGGCCACGTGCTGGGGCTGGCGCACGGCAACACCCGCAACCCGACGACGGGCGAGGTCAACCACTACGGTGACTCGAGCACGTACATGGGCAGCAACGGCTCGGACAACTACAACCTCCCGCAGCTGCACTGGCTGGGGTGGACGAAGAAGGAGGACCTGGTCCAGGTGAACTCCGTCGTCGACAACGGGGGCACCGTCGACATCACGCTCCGGCCGGTGGGGCGCAACGCCGAGAGCAGCAGCCCCCACCCGCTGGGGGCTGTCTGGGACATCCCCGGCACGGACCAGCGGTTGTTCATCGCCGTGCCGAAGCCGCGCCTGAATGGTTCGAATCAAATCGAGGGCGGCACGGTGTTCGTCTATCGCGCACCCAAGTGCGTGGGCTGCACGGGCATGGCCATGGGGACCATGGTGATGGCGCGGTTCGGCGCCGAGTCCGTCAACGAGCACGAGGTGCAAGGCCTGTTCATCCGGCCGGTGCCTCCCAATGATGACTACGTCGTCATCCGCGAGGACGGCAAGAACATCAAGGTGTTCAACTCCGTCACGCTGCGCATCCGCAGGTAGCCGAGGGGGCGCGGCCGGGACGGAGGCGTCTGGTTCGTCCCTCCGTCCTGGCCGTTCTCGGGAACAAAGTCGTTCCGGTCCGTGTCGATATGTACGAACGTACGCAGGGGGAGTCCTCCCGCGTGTCGTGTGCGTACGAACCTTCGATTCACGCTCCGGGGCGCTCACGTCGAGGCCCTGCCGTGGCAGGAGTCTCCGTGGTGAAGCGCCGCAGTGACCCGGACCGACGCGACCGCATCATCGATGCCGCTCTGCGGGTCATCGCCGAGGGAGGGGTGGCGGGGACGTCACACCGGCGTGTCGCCGAGCGGGCGGACGTGCCGCTGGGGTCGATGACCTACCACTTCACCAGCATGGATGAGCTGCTTCGCGAGGCCTTCACCCGCTTCGCCGAGCGGGTCAGCGAGCGCTTCGCGGCGCGGCTGTCGGCGGTGGAAGACCGCGAGCAGCTGGCGGCGGCCATCGTCGAGCTGGTGCACGAGGACCTGGTGGCGGGGCCGGATGACCTGGTGCTCACGCTCGAGCTGTACACCCTCGCGGCCCGGAAGCCCGCCTTCCGGCAGATCACCCACGACTGGATGCGCCGCAGCCGCGCGGTGCTCGAACGCCATGTCGACTCGCGGACGGCCCACAAGCTCGATGCGCTGATCGAAGGGTTGTTCATCCACGTCAGCCTCGACGCCACACCGCATGGCCGCGACGTCACTCGCGACGCCGTGCTCCGATTCCTCACATCCTAGAGCCGCTCCTCATGACTCCTGCTTCTCCTCTGGCGGGGCCCCAGGCGCACCGCGCGGCCCGCCTCGCCGTGGCGGTGCTGTTCCTCACCAACGGCGCCATCCTGGCCAACCTGCTGCCGCGCTATCCGCAAATCAAAGCGGACCTGGGGCTCACCAATGCGCAGTACGGGCTCGCCATCGCGTCCTTCCCCTTCGGGGCGTTGATGGCGGGGCTCGCCGCGGGAGCCATCATCCGTCGCTTCCGCTCGTCCCGGGTCGCTGTCGCCGGCACGGTGCTCACGGGGCTGGGCCTGCTGCTCGCGGGCCTCGCGCCCTCGTGGGCCGCGCTCGCCGTGACGTTGTTCCTGGCGGGCAGCATGGACGCCATCACCGACGTGGCGCAGAACGCGCATGGCCTCCGGGTGCAGCGCCTCTATGGCCGCTCCATCCTCAATTCGTTCCACGCGCTGTGGAGCGTGGGCGCGGTGGTGGGCGGGCTCATGGGC
>NZ_SRLW01000455.1:0-5688 GCF_006518215.1 Myxococcus sp. AB025B | reverse complement strand
GGGGGGCGACACGGGCATGGAGCGCTCGACGCTACCGCATGGGTGCCGTGTACGCGAAAACGGACGCTGGGAACGGTTTGGGGGTTTCCCGGCGTACAGTAGGGACTCGGGGAGGATGCATGACAGAGCGGTTGCGACGCCGTCCATGGCTGACGGGGGGCCTGGTGGCGTTCCTGCTGGTGGGCCTGTGGGCCTTCACGGCGTGGGACGTGTGCGTGTCCACGTGGATGCTGCGAGGCGTGAAGCTCGCGCGCTGTCCGGTGGGGACGCTGCGTCAGACGGTGAGCCTGGGTGCGCAGGGACTCGGTCGGAACCTCCCTGGCGAGGTCTTCGCGTGGGCGGACGCGCACGGCGTCGACTCGCGGGGCGAGCGGCTGACGGCGCGGGTGCGGCGCGGCTCGGTGGCGCTGTTCCTGGTGGACGCAGAGGGCAAAGAGACGCCGCTGACGCCCGAGAAGGACGGCCCCTGGAAGCGGGCCGACGGTGAGGTGTCACGGGCCACGGTGAAGCTGCCCGACGTGCCGGATGGTGACTACCGGCTGAGCGCCCGACTCTCCACGCCATTGGGCGAGGACACGGTGGAGATACCGCTGCCGCTCTATGCGCCCGCGGTGGCGCACGTGCTGACGGACCGGCCGCTGTACGAGCCCGGCAACGAGGTGCGCTTCCGCGCGGTGGCGTTGCGCGCGAAGGACCTGGCGCCGCTGGATGGGCGGCCCGGGACGTGGTTCTTGAAGGACCCCTCGGGTGAGGTGGTGCTCGAGGAGCGTGCCCCCGCGGGGCCGTGGGGCGTCGTCGCGGGAGGCTTCCCGCTGGACCGGGGCGCGCCCACGGGAGCGTGGACGGTGGAGTGGGCGAGCGGCGAGACGGTGGCCCGCGCGCAGTTCATGGTGAAGCCGTTCACCCTGCCGCGCTTCCGCGTGGAGGCGCGGAGCCCCCGCCCCTACTGGCGCGCGGGCGACGTGCCCCAGGTGGAGGGACAGGTGGTGTACGCGTCCGGCGCGCCGGTGGCGGACGCGGAGGTGGAGCTGTCGTGGGACGTCTCGGGCGCGTGGCCGCCGCCCCCCGAGTGGGGCGCTGGCGGGCTGCCAGGCCAGGCGCGCACGGACAAGGCGGGCCGCTTCCAGGTGACGCTGCCGCGCGTGCCGGAGGACCTGCGGGGCCAGGCGCGGCTGTCCGCGAGCGTGGTGGCCAAGGACGCGGCGGGGGACCGCGTCGCGAGCGGCGTGTCGTTGCTGCTGTCCGAGGACGCGCTCGCGGTGTCGTCGGTGACGGAGCTGGAGGACGGGCTGGTGGAGGGCTTCAGCAACCGCGTGTACCTGCGCGCCACCACGCCGGACGGGCGGGTGCTGCCGGGCGCGGAGCTGACGGTGACGCGCGCGTGGGACCCCCAGGACGAGGGCGTGCGGGGCGTGACGGACGAGGACGGCGTGGCGGCGTTCCAGCTGGACCCGGGCCCGCCCGTCAACGTGGTGGTGCCGCCGATGCCGGTGCGCCGCCCGCCGCCGGCGCCGTCGGTGACGCTGACGGAGGTGCGCAGCCTCCTGGAGGAGGACGGCGAGGAGTCGCTCCAGGACCGCGTCGCGGTGGAGGCCTGGCTGCCCGCGCTCCTCCCGTGCGCGCGCTTCGTGCTGCCGGAGGACCCGGTGCGCGAGGTGCCGCTGGCCGTGCGCGTGGGCACGGGCGGCGCGGTGGTGGACGTGGTGGGTGCGAACGACGCGCTGTCCCGGTGTCTGGCCCAGGCGGTGCGCACGCGTGCGCTGCCGGCGGGGCGTGAGCGGATGCTGGCCCTGAGCCTCGAGGTGCTGGACCCGGGGCTGCCGTGGGTGGAGCTGGCGGTGCATCCGGCCTTCGGCACCGCGACGGCGTTGATGGACTCGCTGGGCACGGCGGCCCGGGATGCGCGCGCCTGTGTGTCCCCGACGCAGTCCACGAGCAGCCTCTTCCCGATGTCGCTCACCTGGAGGTTGGGTGCGAAGGGCGCGCTGACGACGTCCTGGTCCTCGCGGCCGTGGGTGAAGAGCGAGCTGGGGGCGTCCACGGTGGCGTGCATCCAGGACCGCTTCTCGCGGCTGAAGGTCTCCGCGTCCGCCTTCGGCTCCGGTGAGGACGCGGGGCTGGAGGCGATGGGCATCGCCGAGCTCACCGTCCACCCCGCCGGAGGCGAGGGGGAGGACGACGGCGAGGGACAGGCCACCACCTTCCTGGGCTACGAGCTGAAGGTGGTCGCGAGGGTGGAGGGCAAGCCGGTGGGCGACACGAAGTGGCTGCTGCGCCCCGCGAGCCTGCCGCCCTTCCGCCTGCGCGCGACGCCGGTGCTGGCGCGCGGTGGCGACGAGGTGCGCATCGACCTGATGCGCGGTCCGTCCTTCCAGGGGAAGCTGCCCGAGGAGCTGCGGCTCCAGGCCGGCAAGCAGACGCTGGTGACGAAGCTGGAGAAGGGCGCCACCTCGGCGCGCTTCCGGCTGCCGGACGACTTCGAGGGCTGGGCGGAGGCCGAGTGGGCGGGGACGCGGGCGCGGGTGTACGTGGCGCCTCGCGCGCGGCTGTCCGTGGAGGTGTCGCCGGAGAAGCCGGCGTACGCGCCCGGGGACCTGGCGCGGCTGCTCGTGCGCACGCGGGTGGATGGCAAGGACGGCCCGGCGGCGGTGGGCCTGGTCGGCGTGGACGAGACGCTGGGGCAGCTGGTGCCGCTGCCGGGGGGCGACGCGCTGGCGAGCCTGCGTCCCGCGCCGGCGGTGTCCTCGCCCGCCTTCGGAGTGCTGGATGGCATCGCGCTGGCGCAGGGGCGCATCCGGGGCTCCAACGCGGCCGCCGCGGCGCTGCTGCGGGTCAGCTCGGTGCCCACGCTGGTGGACACGGAGACGCGGGTGCGGGGCCTGCAGGTGGGCGAGTTCGACCCGGACGTGGAGCTGACCGAGCCCTTCTACACGGTGCTCGGGGAGCTGCACGCGCGGGTGCGTGAGTGGGAGGAGAAGGCGCCCGAGGGCGAGACGCTGGCGCCCGAGGGCCTGGCGAAGCTGTGGGCCCAGGCGCTGTCGGCGTGCGAGGCGCGCGGGGAGAAGGTGACGGATGCGTATGGCCAGCGGCTGCGGTTGTCGCGGCTGCCCCCGGCGCTGCTGGAGCTGACGGACCCGCGCGCGGTGGTGTCGCGCGGGACGCGGCTGCCGGAGGACGTGGAGAACTGGAACGCGTGGGTTGCCCGGGAGGCGCCATGAAGCGCACGGTCATCGTCGGAGTGGTGTGCTTCATCGCGGGCGTGGTGGCGGTATTCGGGGCGCTCTTCGCCGCACGGCCGCTGATGGGCATGTCGGCGGCCGCGCTGAGCGGCTCGGCCGAGCCGGAGATGATGGTGAGGCTTCAGTCGCCGATGAAGGCCCAGGCCGCCCCGGCGCCCATGGAGGCGTTGGCCGAACCGGTGATGGAGGAGGTGGAGGGCGGTGCCCCGGGCGCCGTGGCCGTCGGCGGCCTGGACGATGCCTTCGGCGCGAAGAAGAAGGGCGCCTCGCGAGGGGGCCCGATGAAGGACGAGGCCTCGCCCCAGGCCGAGGGCGCGCCGAGCCGCGCGTGGTTCCCCGAGACGTTCCTCTTCGAGCCGCTGGTGGTGACGGACGACTCCGGCGCCGCGACGCTGCCGGTGCGCGTGCCGGACCGGCTCACCCGCTGGCGGGTGCTGGCGCTGGCGCACTCGCGCTCGGGCGCGCAGGCCGGCGCGGTGACGAGCTTCGCGGGCACGCTGCCCACGTACGTGGACCCGGTGGTGCCGGCCTTCCTGCGCGCGGGGGACACCGCGCGGGTGCCGGTGCAGGTGGTGAACACCACGGAGTCCGCCGTGGAGGCGCCGCTGAAGGTGGCCGCGACGGGCGCGGTGGTGGAGGGCGGCCTTCGCACCGTGCGCGTGCCGGCCCGGGGCAGCGTGGTGGAGTACGTGACGGTGCGCGTCTCGGGCCCCGGGCCCGTCGCGGTGCGCGCGTCGCTGGGGGACGCGGACAGCGTCGAGCGGCCGCTGGAGGTCTGGCCCACGGGGCGGCCGGTGGTGCAGACGCGCAGCGGCACGCTGGCCACGCCGCGCACCCTGTCGCTCACCGGCCCCGCGGACGCGCAGGAGGGCAGTGAGCGCGTGCGGCTGCAGGTGTACCCGGGCGGCCTCGGCGTGCTGCGCTCGGAGCTGTCGTCGGCGGGCGCGCGCGAGAGCGTGGAGGACGTGGCGCACGCGCTGCTGCTCGCGGGCAAGGCGCCCGAGCTGCTCACGGCGCTGGGCGAGCCCGACGCGGCGAAGGTGGTGCGCTCCGCGCTCTCGCCGAGCCAGGGCCGGGTGGCGATGCCTCCGCAGTCCTCGGGAGGGCTGGTGGACGCGGAGTCGATTCGTGTCCTGGTGGCGCGGGCCACGCAGCGCGCGCTGCGGATGTCGCGCACGCCGGACGTGGTGGCGGGGACGCTGCTGGTGGAGGGCGCGCTCGCGCATCCGGACAACCCGGTGCTGGCGCGGCTGGGCGAGCGGCTCGCGGGCTGGGTGGCGCAGGCGCAGCGGCCGGACGGCACGTGCCAGGGCGGTGAGGGCTGGACGCTCCAGCGGCTGCTGGTGGCCACGGCGGACTGCGCGCGCGCGGTGGTGGCGGCGTCGGGGAGCCCCGCGGGACGGCGGCGCGCCTCGCGCTTCACGGCGCTGGCGGAGGGCGCGCTGGAGCGCAACCGGACGCACGTGAAGGACGGCTACACGGCGGCGGCGCTGCTGTCGAGCGGCGTCGTGAAGGGCTCGCTGCGGGAGGCCCTGCGGGCGCAGGTGCGCGACGCGCTGAAGAAGCGCGAGGACGGCGCCGTGTACCTGCCGGTGGAGTCCGGCGTGGTGGCGGCGAGCGGCGAGTCCCCCACCGAGGCGGAGGCCACGGCGCTCGCGGTGCTGGGCCTGGAAGGAGACCCCCAGGCGCCCCTGGCGGACCTGGGCGCGTCGCTGCTGTCCGGCTACGCGCCGTCGACGGGCTGGGGCAGCGGCCGCGCGAACCGGCTGGCGCTGCGGGCCGTGGTGGCGCTCTTCAAGGAGCCCCTGCCCGCGCGGGTGCGGGTGGTGCTGGATCGCGACGGCCAGGCGGTGACGGAGGGCACCTACGACGCGAAGGCGCTGCGCGAGGTGCTGGTGATGGAGGCCCCGGCGACGGGCTCCGCCGGAGCGCACGCGTGGACGGTGCGCGCGGAGCCAGCGGTGCCGGGGCTGGGCTTCGCGCTGGCGCTGTCCGCCGCGGTGCCGTGGGCGAAGGAGGACGCGCGAGGGCTGGAGCTGGCGGTGGCCTCGCCCCAGGAGGCGAAGGTGGGCCAGCCGGTGGAGGTGACGCTGCAGGCGACCACGCCCTCGGGGCTCGCGCTGGAGCTGCGGCACGGGCTGCCGGCGGGGGCGCAGGTGGACGCGGCGAGCCTGGATGCCCTGGTGGCCTCTGGCAGCGTGTCCTCCTGGACGTCCGAGGACGGCGCGGTGACGTTGAAGCTGCCGCCGCGCGGTCCGGGGACACCCTTCCAGGCGCGCTTGCGTGTCATCCCCACGCTGGCGGGCACACTCCAGACGGGCGCGTCGTCGCTGCGCGTGGAGGCTCGGCCGGACCTGGTCTCCTACGTCCCTCCCGCCACCTGGGCGGTGCGCTGAGACCGGTGTCCGCGTGGACTCCCGGCCCCGGACCCCAGGGGCTGGGGCTGGGG
>NZ_SRLW01000454.1:0-5693 GCF_006518215.1 Myxococcus sp. AB025B | reverse complement strand
GGGCGGTGGTGTTGGCGGATTCGCCGAGGTTGGCGGGTGGCGCCGTGGTTGGGGTTGACCTGGCTTTGACGCGGGCTGCCGCGAGACGTGTCTGTCTTTGTGGAGGTTTTCGAGGACAGTGGACGGGTGGTCCGTCGAGACACCGTGTCTTGCGATTTGCGTGGGGTTGGTCATTCTTGACGCGGGTGTGTCGTAACGGGTTACAGCGACCTGTGTTGTGAGGGGTTGCGGGAAGGGCATAGAGTCGCGGTCCTCCCTTTCCCGGAGAGACTCAAGAAATGACTGTCTTCAAGAAGCTTGTCTGGGCTTGCGCCGCCGTGTCCCTGTCCGCCTGTGGTGGTCCCGAGCAGTCCTCGCCCGAGGAGTCGTTGGGGGCGCGCGAGGACGCGCTGACGACCAGCTCCTTCGGGGGCTGCAGCTTCACCATCTCCTCGGCGGTGATTCCCGGGGAGCTGCCTCCGCGCTACGCCATCACCCTGACGCGCGCCGCGTCCGGCACGTGTCCCTACGCGGCGGGCAGCGTGGAGCTGGGTCGCTCCTACAACACGCCGCACATCGCGGTGCTGGGGACGGGCGTGGGGCTGGCGACGGCCTTCTCGACGAAGCACTCCCCGAGCGGCAGCGCCAACACGCAGTGCCGCGTCAACCACATCGACCCTGCCACGCTGGCGAAGGTGCGGGACGACTCCATCGTGGTGAACTTCGGCGCGGGCAACGTCAATGTCTGCAACCTGGACAAGACGGACGCCGGCGCCACGCTGGTGGTCTACGGGACGAAGACGGGCCCGCTCCCGGGGGAGACGGGCAGCGGCAGCAACTACGTGGCCACGTACTACAACTACTTCACCAGCACGACGCCGCCCGTCTACTACGCCTACTGACGCGGGAGGTGGGCCCGCGGGGTGTCTGGCTCCGTGGGCCCGCATGGGCATGACACACTCCGGGTGTGTTAGGGTGGAGGGGCCGTACCACCCGAAAAGCAGTCCCTGGAGGCACGAATGCAGGCTGGAAGGTTCGTCAGCGGTGCGTTGCTTGCGGTGGGGGTGCTGCTGGCGGGTTGTGGTGGTCCCTCGGAGGAAGCTGTCGGGGAGCAGGAGTCCACGTCACGTGAGGGCCTGGTTCCCGACTGCAGCATCACGTCGGCGGGGACCGTCTATTACACCTCCTCGACGCGCCTGCGCATCGTGGGCTACCGGGGATGCGGCTGTGGCTCCTGGACGAGCTGGGGCACGACCTCGACGTACGCCCAGTCCACGAATGCCTGCATCCCGCCAGTCAGCATCCCGGAAGACTGAGGAAGCGCGTGTGGGTCGAAGGCGGTCCGTCCGGTGATTCCTGGGCGGGCCGTTGTCGTGTTGCTCAACCCGAAGCCTGATGGAGAGACGAATGAAGGCGAGCGTCATCTGGGGTGGAGTGTTGTCGCTGGGGTTGCTCGTGGGCTGTGGTGGGCCGGAACTGGACGTCCATGCGCCCGACGTGCAGACCGCGAGCTCCACGGAGGAGTTGTTCCCGGACTGTCAGGGTTATTGGGGGATGGGTTGCCCCAGGCCGTACATGGAGGTCCAGTGCGACAACTCCAGCACGGGCCTGCCGGGCTTCTGTATCTGTCAGCCCGACACGCTCGTGTTCGATTGTCTCTGAGCGTGTGACGACGGGTCCGTGGACCGCGAGCAGGGCTCCAGGGGGATGGGTGTCCTGCTCCGGGGCCCGGTATCATGTGGCCAATGAAGACCCTGACCGAGTACCTGTGGTTCGAGACGCAGCAGCGCCGGGAGCTGGTGCGCCTGACGGACACCGTGGCCTCGCTGATTCGCAAGAGCGGCATCCAGGAGGGGATGGTGCTGGTCTCCGCCATGCACATCACCGCGGGCGTCTTCGTCAATGACGACGAGTCCGGACTGCATGAGGACATCTGGGAGTGGCTCCAGAAGCTCGCGCCCTTCGGGCCGGACTATCGCCACCACCGGACGGGTGAGGACAATGGTGACGCGCATCTGAAGTCGATGCTGGTCCACCACCAGGTCATCATCCCCGTCACCGAGGGCAAGCTGGACCTGGGGCCGTGGCAGCAGGTCTTCTACGCGGAGTTCGATGGCCAGCGGCGCAAGCGCGTGGTCGTCAAGGTGATGGGCGAGTAGGGAAGGGGCCCGGGGATTCGGTGGTTCACGGAAGTCCATGGCCGTCAGCGATTGACTCCCAGGCGCCCTGGTCGTTCGCGCCCTGGTCCGCGAACCGCGCCGAGTAGCGCTGCGACCGGAGCTGCCGGTGGCGTCGGAGGAAATCCTTCAAAAGGCCCTGACGGTGAAACGCGAGGAGCGCTTCGCGTCGGCGCAGGACTTCGCGGAAGCGCTCTCTGGCTTCCTCGATGCCACCACACCTCGCTTCTCCCCGATGTCCGTGGCGTGGCTCGTCCAGACGCTGTTCGCACGAGAGTTACGTGAAGGGGGCGTCCGCCCCGGGCTCCCACCGCGTTCAGCGAAGAGCTGGTTCTCCCCACGCCTCCGCGAGCCTCCGCCCAGGAAGTCAGGGCGATGCTCAAGTCGCTGGGGAGCTGACGCTCGCGTCGCCGTGCTCGCCACGCGGCAGCGGCAATCCCAGCCGCTCCAGCTCCGCGCGCAGCTCCGGGGGCAGGGGACTGGTCACATGCAGGGGCTTCTTCGTCACCGGATGAGACAGCCCCAGCGCCCGCGCGTGCAGGAAGAAGCGCCCCAGCTCCGGTGCCTCGCGCCCGCCATACAGTGTGTCCCCGACGATGGGCGCGCCGATGCCCGCCAGATGCGCGCGCACCTGGTGCAGCACGCCCGTGAGGATGCGCACCTCCACCACGCTGTGCTCTCCCGCGCGCGACAGCACCCGGAAGCGAGACACCGCCTCGCGCGCGTCCTCGGCACCGTACGGCGCGGGCTCCACCCGGTCCGGATGGCGCGGGTGGTGACGCAGCGGCAGCTCGATGTCGCCCTCGTCCACCAGCGGCCCCGTCACCAGCGCCAGATAGCGCTTGTCCACCGCGCGCTCACCGAACGCCTCGCGCACCGTGTTCCAGGCCGCCCTCGTGCGCGCCGCCACCACCACGCCCGACGTCTCCACGTCCAGCCGGTGGCACAGCCCGCCCTCGCGCGGGTCCACCGACGCCTGCGCGCACTCGGGGTAGCGCGCCACGAGCGCGTTGGCCACCGTGCCCGTCTCCCCCGACTGCAGCGGGTGCGAGGGCCGGCCCGCGGGCTTGTCCACGAACACCAGCTCCGCGTCCTCGTGCAGCACCGTGAGCGGGAAGTCCTGGTCCGGCACCGCCTCGCGCGTCTCCTCCTCGAGGACGACGGCCACGGCCTGGCCCTCCACCAACGTCAGGCCCTTCTTCGCCGCGCGGCCGTTCACCTTCACCGCGCCGGACTCGAAGAGCCGCTTGAGGCGGGCGCGCGACAGGCTCAGCGCCTCGCCCACGAAGAGGTCCACGCGCTGGCCCGCCTTGTCGGCGGCCACCGTGAAGGTGTGAAGCTGGGAGGTGCTCACTCGGACAGTGCCTCGTAGACTTCCTCGGCCGTCTGGAACCGGTCGTCCGGCTCCTTGCGGATGAGGCGGTGGGCCACCCGCGCGAACTGCGGGTCCCCATGAAGGTTCAACGCCAGTACGGGCGGAGGCTCCGTCTCCAACACCTGCCGCCACAGCTCGTGCGGCGTCTTCGCGTCGAAGGGGGGCCGCCCGCTCAGCAGCTCATAGAGGATGACGCCCAGGCTGTACAGGTCCGAGCGTCCATCCAGCGGCTCTCCGAGAATCTGCTCCGGCGCCATGTAGCGGTACGTGCCCACCATCTTGCCGACCTCGGTGATCGCCACGTCGTCCGCGAGGAACTTCGCCAGGCCGAAGTCCATCAGCCGCACCTGCCGGTCCTCGTCCACCATGACGTTGGAGGGCTTGAGGTCGCGGTGCACCAGGCCGTGCCCGTGGATGTAGGCCAGCGCCTCGCACAGCTGGAGCATGGTGTCCTTCAGCCGCCCCATGCGCTCGGGCCGGTTGAGGTCCTCCACGCGCGGCGCCCGGCCGTCATCCGCCAGCTTGCGGGGCGCGGGTGCGGGGACATCGAACCCCTCCAGCGAGTCATCCGAGTCCAGCGCGTCCTGGTTGTCCTCCGCGCCGTAGCTGCGCAAATCCTCGCTCGGGGGCTCCTCGTTGAAGGCGTCCATGCTGAACAGGCCCTCGTGCCCCGAGCGCGAGTCCCCCGGCAGGTCCAGGTCCGAGTCGCTGCCCACCCCGAAGTCGTCATCCGCCGTGCGCCGCACGGACAACAGGCTCCGGGGCGCGCTGGAGCTGCTGGGCGACAAGAGGTCGTCCCCGCGAATCTCCAGGTAGTGGCGCAGCGTGAGCCCCTCGATGAGCTCCATGGCCAGGTAGGGCCAGCCCTGGTGGACCCCCGCCTCGAAGACCTTCACCACGTTGGGGTGGGACAGGTCCGCCAGCGTCTCGAATTCGCGCGCGAGCCGCCGCGCCGCGCGCTCGTCCAGCGTCGGGCCGGCCGAGAGCAGCTTCAGGGCGACTTCGTCGTTGCTGCGGCGGTCCAGGGCCCGGTACACGGTGCCAGCCCCGCCGCTGCCGAGCGTCTCCAGGACGCGGTAGGGACCGATGAGCTTCGGGGGCATGCGTGGCGTGGATCCTACGGAGCCGGTCGCGCCAGGGCAAACTCGTTGACGCTCGGCTGCATGGTCCTGGGCAGAACACTCGGGGAGGGATTTCACTTTTCCAGGAAAACCTGGGAGAACCTTCAGCCCAATGCAAGTCGGGAAGTATCAACTCGTCCGGAAGCTTGCCTCGGGGGGCATGGCGGAGGTCTTCCTCGCGAAGGCCGCTGGCCCCATGGGGTTCGAGAAGACGCTCGTCTTGAAGCGCATCCTCCCGCATCTGGCGGAGGACCCCGCGTTCGTGGAGATGTTCCTGGGCGAGGCGCGGCTGGCCGCGCAGCTCGAGCACCCGAACATCGTTCAAATCTTCGACTTCGGCGAGGCGGACGGCAGCTACTTCCTGGCGATGGAGTTCATCGACGGGCCCACGTTGCGGCGGCTGGTGAAGCGCGCGTCGGAGCAGCCGTTGCCGCCGGTGGTGTGCGCGAAGCTGGTGGCGCAGGCGGCGGAGGGGCTGGCGTTCGCGCACGAGTTCAGTGACGCGGCGACGGGGGAGCCGTTGGGGCTCATCCACCGCGACGTGAGCCCGGACAACATCCTGGTGTCGCGGCAGGGCGCGGTGAAGGTGGTGGACTTCGGCGTGGCGAAGGTGGCGGGGCAGGGGCACCGCACGCAGACGGGCGTGGTGAAGGGGAAGGTGGCGTACATGCCGCCGGAGCAGCTGCGCGCCAGTCCCCTGGACCGCCGCGTGGATGTGTATGCGCTGGGGGTGGTGCTGTACGAGCTGCTCACGGGCAAGCGCCCGTTCGAGGCCACCACCGAGGCGAGCACGATGCAGGCCATCCTGTTCGAGCCCTTCGTGCCGGTGGAGGCGCGCCGGGCCGATGTGCCCGAGCCGCTGCGGAGGATCCTTGAGCTGGCGTTGATGAAGGAGCGCGACGCGCGCTACCCGGACTGCCGCGCGCTCCAGACGGACCTGGAGCGCTATCTGCTGTCGTCGGGCGAGCCGGTGGGGGCGTACCAGCTCTCGCAGTTCGTGGCGAAGGTGATGGCGGAGGTCGGGGGCACGCCCGCCGCGGG
>NZ_SRLW01000453.1:0-5695 GCF_006518215.1 Myxococcus sp. AB025B | reverse complement strand
CGGTGGGGCAGGGGCGGGTGGCTCGCGGCGGGCGTCGCGGGGGGCGTGCTGGTGCTGATGGGCGGCGTCATCCTGCGGGACACGGTGCTCCAGGGGACGTACGAGTCGCGCGAGGCCTCACGCGACTGGAAGGAGGCGTACGAGCGCACGTACAAGGTGCACGAGGCGCTCCCGGTGCCGAGCATCACCGCGGTGACGGCGAAGGTGGACCTCCTCCCCCAGGAGGCGCGCTACCGCGTCACGGGCAGCTACCGGCTGGAGAACCGCACCCGGGAGCCCATCGACACGCTGTGGGTCGCGGTGCCCCGGTCCGCGCGGCCCGTGTCGCTGGCGCTGCGCGGCGCGGAGCAGGTGTCCCACGACGAGCGCTTCGGCATGGTCCGCTTCGCGCTGTCGCCCGCGCTGCCACCGGGCGGCGTGTCCGAGCTGTCGTTCGACGTCACCCGGGAGGAGCGGGGCGTGAGGGCGACGGACTTCGAGCTGTCGCTGGTGGAGAACGGCACCTTCCTGCGCAACACGGAGGTGTTCCCCTCGCTGGGCTACCGCCGCACGTATGAGCTGGGCAACGCGGCCGAGCGGCGGGCGCGGGGCCTGCCGGAGCAGCCGAGGCTGCCGAGGCTGGACGAGCGCGGCGCCGTGCCCCTTCCGGTGGAGCAGGGCTGGCACACGCTGGACCTCACCGTGTCCACGGACGGGGACCAGACGGCGGTCGCGCCGGGCGCGCTGCGACGCGAGTGGACCGAGGCGGGCCGGCGCCACTTCCACTTCGTGGAGGCGCGGCCGATGACGCCGATGTTCGCCATCGTCTCCGCCCGCTACGCGGTGGAGCGGACGCGGCACCAGGGCGTGGACGTGGAGGTGTACTACCACCCGTCGCACCCCTACAACGTGAAGGCCATCCAGGCGGCGGTGACACGCTCGCTGGACGACTTCGGCGCGCGCTTCCAGCGCTACCCTGACGCTCAGCTGCGCGTGGTGGAGATTCCTTCGTACTGGGACTTCGGCGCGCTGGCCCTCCGGCAGGTCATCTACTTCGTGGAGGACCGGGGCTTCCTCACGGACATGGGGCGCGAGGACGACGCGGTGGACCTGGTGACGCGGCGCACGGCGCACGAGGTCGCCCACCAGTGGTTCGGCCACCTGCTGGACCCGGCTCCCGTCGAGGGCGCGACGATGCTGGTGGAGTCGCTGACGAAGTACGCCGAGCAGCGGGTGCTGGCGGGACAGGACGGTGAGCGCTCGCTGTTGCCGGTGCTCGCGTTCGACAGGGACCGCTATCTCTCCAGACGCGGGGAGGAGGCGGAGGCCGAGCCGCCGCTCTACAAGGGCGCGGGCCAGTCCTACCTCTACTACGGCAAGGGCGCGCTGGTGATGAACGCGCTGCGCGACCTGCTGGGCGAATCGCGGCTGGACGCGGCGCTGCGCCACCTGCTGGCCTCGCAGACGCGTGAGAACACGCTGACGACGTTGGACTTGCTGGCCGCGCTGCACGCCCAGGCGTCCGCCGAGCAGCGCGTCCTCATCGACCAGTGGATGAAGGAGGTCGTCCTCTACGACTTGAAGGTGGAGTCGGCCACCGTGGAGGCGCTGGAGGACGGGCGCTTCCGGGTGACGGCGCGCGTGGCCACGGCCAAGCACGCGCGGCGCGGGAGCGAGGACGTGCCCCTGCCCATGGACGAGGTGCTCGAGCTCGCGGTCTACCGTGGCTCGCCGCGCGACGGCGCCGTGGAGGACGTCCCGCTGCGCGTGGAGCGCCACCGCTTCCAGGGCCCGTCCACGGAGGTGGCCTTCATCGTGGAGGAGCGCCCCGCGTACGTGGGCGTGGACCCGGGCTTCCTGCGAATCGAGCGGGAGCGCGGGGACAACTTCCGGAAGCTGACGCCCCGGGTAGAGGAGGCGTCAGCTTCCCGTTAGCGCGCCTCTTCCGGCGGCCCGGCGCCAGCATGGCCCGGGCCGCCGTGACGAGCGGCGCGCCGCCTGAATCAGGCGACCTTCTTCTCGCGCAGCTCGCGGCGGAGGATCTTGCCGACGTTCGTCTTCGGCAGCTCCGTGCGGAACTCGATGGACTTGGGCCGCTTGTAGCCGGTGAGCTGCTCGCGGCAGAAGTCCATGATCTGCGCCTCGGTGAGCGACGGGTCCTTCTTCACGATGAAGAGCTTCACCACCTCGCCCGAGTGCTCGTCCGGGATGCCCACCGCGGCCACCTCCAGCACGCCGGGGTGCATGGCCACCACGCCCTCGACCTCGTTGGGGTACACGTTGAAGCCGGACACGAGAATCATGTCCTTCTTGCGGTCGACGATGCGGGTGTGGCCGCGCTCATCCATGATGCCGATGTCGCCCGAGCGGAAGAAGCCGTCCGGGAACATCACCTTCGCCGTCTCGTCCGGACGGTTCCAGTAGCCCGCCATCACCTGCGGCCCGCGGATGCAGATTTCGCCCGACTCGCCCATCGGGACGTCCTTGCCGTCCTCGTCGCGGATGGCGATCTCCGTGCCCGGCACGGGCAGGCCGATGGTGCCCGAGTACTCGGTGGCGACGGGCGTGTTGCTCGTGGCGACCGGGGAGGTCTCCGACAGGCCGTAGCCCTCGATGAGCGGCACGCGCGTGAGCGCGAACCACTTGTCCGCCACCGCCTTCTGCACCGCCATGCCGCCACCGTTGGAGACCATCAGGTGGGAGAAGTCCAGCTTGGCGAAGTCGGGGTGGTTGACCAGCGCGTTGTAGAGCGTGTTGACGGCGGGCAGGATGTGGAAGGGCTGCTCCGACAGCGTCTTGATGAACGCCGGGATGTCGCGCGGGTTGGGGATGAGGATGTTCATCGCGCCCATGCGGATGCCCATCAGCCCGCACACGGTGAGCGCGAAGATGTGATACATCGGCAGCGCGCAGACGATGTTCACCTGGTCGATGTTGCGCCCCTTCTGCGCCGGCGCCAGCCACGCCTCCACCTGCAGCAGGTTGGCGATGACGTTGCGGTGCAGCAGCATCGCGCCCTTCGACACGCCCGTCGTTCCGCCCGTGTACTGCAGGAAGGCGATGTCGTCGCGCGTCGTGGTGGCCGGCGTCAGCGTGCGCGAGCCCCCCTCCGACAGCACCTGCTTGAAGCTGACCGCCCGCGGCAGCTCGTACGCGGGCACCATCTTCTTGACCTTGCGCACCACGAAGTTGACCAGCGTGCCCTTCAGGCCGCCGAGCAAATCACCCATCGTCGCGACCACGACGTGGCGCACCGGCGTCTTGTCCAGCACCTGCTGCAGCGTGGTGGCGAAGTTCTCCAGGATGAAGATGGCCTGGGCTCCGCTGTCCTTGAGCTGGTACTCCAGCTCGCGCGGCGTGTAGAGCGGGTTGACGTTCACCACGATGTAGCCCGCGCGCAGGATGGCGGCGATACACACCGGATACTGCAACACGTTGGGCATCATGATGGCGATGGTCGCCCCACGCTCCAGCCCGCGCGACTGCAGCCACGCGCCGACCCGGCGCGACAGCGCGTCCAGCTCACGGTACGTGATGATCTTGCCCATGCATTTGAAGGCCGGCCGGTCCGCGTACTTCGTGAAGGCCTCCTCCAGCAGGTGCGTCAGCGTCGGGTACTGACGGTCATCGATCTCCGCCGGAACTCCAGGCGGGTAGTGCTTCAACCAGGGCTTCTCCATCGGCTCGCCTCCAAGGCGCGTGTCGTGGGGTTGGGTTGGGGGACGCGGATGGTATCCCGATTGCGCTCCTGTTCGACCCTTCACGTCACCGATGTTCGTTGTCTGCCTTTGATGCGGTGCGGCATGGCCGTTGGCGCGCGGGGAATTCAGGGCTCGAAGGCGCGCAGCACCTCGGCGTGGACGATGCGGTCCAACCGGAAGGGGCGCCGCGCGCCGCTCTGCATGTCCTGGGTATCCAGGCGTGTCTCGTGTCGGTCCATCACGACGGAGAGGATGCGCACCTCGCGCGTGGTCTCCAGGAAGTTGCCGTCCACGTACGTCAGCCGCAACGGCTGCTGCTCGAACCAGGCGCGCTCGATGGCCGCTCGGACGGCGGGCTTGCTCGGCAGCGACGGCACGCCCAGGAAGCTCAGCTCCTTGAGCCGGTCGAGCAGCTCGCGCTGCGCGGACGTGGAGAGCGCGGCGCGCACCTTGTCCAACGCCGACTCGAGCGTGCCCGCGAAGGGCATCAGCCGCATGTCGATGGCGAAGCGTCCCAGCGCCACCAGCAGCGCCGCCTCGCGCGCGGTGAAGTTCACCGGCGGCAGGCTGTAGCTGCGGTCCAGCGCGTAGCCGCCGCCTCGTCCCCGCTCCGCCGCCACCGGCATTGACGCGGCGCGCAACGTGTCGAGGTCGCGGTAGATGGTGCGGATGGTGACGCCGAAGCGCTCGGCGAGCGTCTCGGCGGTGACGCCGGTGCGGCGGCCCCGGAGGTACTCGGCGAGTGCGAAGAGTCGCTCGGTGCGTTGCATGGCGTGGGTTTCCTGACATACCGCTGACACCCGGGAGCGGCAAGGTGTGGGGCATGATGGCGGGCATGGTGGAGGACGAATGGCTGTGGGGCTGGGACGCGACGCCGGGCATCGTCTCGGTGTGGGCGGAGCCCGACGGCCGCGCCTTCGTGTGGCGCAGGCTCCCGGAGTCGGGGGCGCTGGTGCGCGAGGACGTGCGCTTCCGGCCGTGGCTGGTGCTGTCGAACCTGGAGGACCTGGAGCACCTGGGGCCGCGGCTGCGACCGGAGCGAGAGGGGCCCGCGCCGCGTCGGGTGACGTACCAGGAGCTGTCGGGGCCGGGGGCGCTGCGCTTCCTGATTCGCGCGGAGGACGGGCGCGCGCTCGCGTCGGACGTGTTGCAGGGCGCGTCGCGACGGCTGGGGCGGCCGTTCGCGAACCTGCGGGACCTGAGCGCGGAGACGGTGCTGTCGCTGCCGCCGGAGGAGCAGTACCTCACGGCGTCCGGGCGGACGTACTTCCGGGGGCTCTCCTTCGAGGCGCTGCATCGGCTCCAGTTCGACTTGGAGACGACGGGGCTGGACCCGGGCAAGGACCGCATCTTCCTCATCGCGATGCGGGGGCCGCGCGGGGACACGGACGTGCTGGAGGCGCACGGGGACGGTGACGCGGCGGAGGCGGACCTGCTGCGCCGGTTCGTGGAGCGGGTGCGCCAGTGGGACCCGGACGTCATCGAGAACCACAACCTGCATGGGTTCGACCTGCCCTTCGTCGCGCGGCGCGCGCGGCGGCTGGATGTGCCGCTGGCGTTGGGGCGCGCGGGCTCACCGGGCCTGCGGCACCGTCCGTCCGCGCGGGGCTCGGCGTTGGGGCGGGGGGCGGAGCGCAACGCGGATTCGATGCGGCGCGCGCGGTACACGGTGCCGGGGCGCGAGTTCATCGACACGTTGGACGCGGTGCTGCGGCACGACTTCTCGGCGCGGGATTTGCCGGGGCATGGGCTCAAGGTGGTGGCGCGGCACTTCGGCATCGCGGGCCCGGCGCGTGAGTACATCCCCGGGGCGCGGGTGCACGAGGTCTTCAAGACGGACCCGGAGCGGGTGCGGCGCTACGCGCGGGACGACGTGGCGGAGGCGGAGGGCGTGGCGCGGCTGTTGGGCGGGGCGGCGTTCGCCCTGGCGCGCATGGCGCCGCGCCGGTACGAGCGCCTGGCGGACGCGGGGCCGGCCACGGGGGTGTTGGACCCGTTGCTGGTGCGGGCGTACC
>NZ_SRLW01000452.1:0-5653 GCF_006518215.1 Myxococcus sp. AB025B | reverse complement strand
TCTAGCTTCGTCGGCAGCGTCAGATGTGTATAAGAGAAAGCCATCAACCAGGTCCACCGCCTCATTTCGTAAGGGCCCTCCAACAACGAACAGGCCCTGGCTCCCCCGAGCCCGAAGGCCGCTTCAATGGAGGCGCACATGAAGAGGAACGCCTGGAATCGCCGTGGCATCACCCTGGCGCTGGCCGCCACGCTGTCCGCGCTCGTCGGCTGCGGAGACGACGACGAGACGCCGCCCGACCCGACGCCGTCCACCCAGGCGAAGCTGCGCGTCGTGCACGCGTCGCCGGACGCGCCCGCCGTGGACATCTACGCGGAGGGCAACTCCACGCCACTGTTCACCAACGTGCGTTACGGCGACACCACGTCCTACGCCACGGTGCCGACGGGGACGTACAACGTGCAGGTGCGCGCGGCGGGCTCGGCGGCCACGTCCGCGCCCGTCTATTCCACCGGTCCCCTGACGCTGACGAAGGACCAGAGCGTGAGCGCGGTGGCCGCGGGCCTGCTCACCGCCACCGACAGCGCGAGCGGCTTCCGCGTGCTGCCCCTCACCGAGGGCTTCGGCGCGCCCGCGGAGGGCCGTGCTCGGGTGCGCATCGTCCACGCGGGCGCGGACGCGCCCACGGTCGCACTGGACGTGGGCGACGACGGCAGCTCTGAAATCACCAGCCTGGCGCGCTTCCAGGACACGGGGGCCGCGGGCGTGGAGCTGCCCTCCGGACAGTCGCTCCAGGTGGGGGTGCGCACGACCGACAACCAGAAGGTGACGTCCTTCACCGTGCCCGCCCTGCCCTCGCGCGGCGAGGTGTTCGTCATCGCCACGGGCAGGCTGTCCGAGAAGGCGCACGCCCCCGCGGGCTTCGGGCTGCTCGCCGCGGGCGTCGGGCTGGTCCGCCAGAACCCCGTCGTCTACGCGCTGCACGCCTCGCCGGATGCGCCCTCCGTGGACGTCTTCGTCGGCAACGCGGAGCTGGTGGATGACCTGACCTTCGGCGAGCTGTCCGCGCCCATCCAGGTGCCGCCGGGCAGCTACACCCTGGACTTCTTCGCCAGCGCCTCCGGGAGCACGCGCCCCTCGGGCGCCCCCGCCGCCAGCCGGCCCACGCCCGCGCTGGTCGCCGGTGAGCGCTACCTGGTCCTCGCCTCCGGCTTCCTGAGCCCCGCGGCGGACGACCCGGCGGACTCCACCTTCGAGCTGCTCGCCTTCACGGAGGGCTTCACGCCCGACACCGACAGCCTGCGGCTGCGCGTGGTGCACGCCTCGCCGGACGCGCCCGTGGTGGACGTGTCGCCGGTGGAGAACGGCGTCGTCCCGGCCAGCGCCGCCTTCGATGACCTCCCCTACCGGCTGGCCACCTCGGTGGAGGGCCGGGAGCTGCCCGGCGCCCAGCTGCTGGTGGGCGTGGCGGCGGCCAACTCCGCCGACCGCTCGCCGGTGGCGCGGTTCCAGTTGGACACCAGCGCGTTCCTGGGCCGGGGCGTCTTCGCGGTGGCTGCGGGCGCGCTGTCGCCCTCGACGGGGAGCGAGGCGGCCTTCCGGTTGGTGCTGGTGGACACGAGCACCACGCCCTGGAGCGCGCTCAACGTGCATCCGCAGCCGTAACGCATTTTCCCGCCGTCCGTCTGCGAGGACATCCAGGCCAGCAAGCTGGCGCCGCGCAAGCCTCGTGCCCGCGGCGCCAGTCGTCCGTTCTGTCGTCGGAAGGGAGGCTCCATGAAGCGCCGCGTCGCGCCCATCCTGCTGCTCCTCTCCGCGCTGACGGGCGCGTGCCTGGACCCCATCCGGAGCGCTCCGACGGACGCGTGCGTGGAGGACACCGAGCCGTGTCCGGAACCAGACACCGAGCCGAGGGGCGTGGCGCGGAAGGTGACGGTGGGACGGCAGCACGCGTGCGCGCTGCTGGAGAGCGGCGGCGTGCGGTGCTGGGGCGGCACGGGGCTGGTGGGCGACGGCACGCGCGCGCTGCGGGCCTCGGCCGTGGCGGTGAAGGGCCTGTCCACCGGAGTGCTCGGCGTCTCCGCTGGCGCGGACCACACCTGCGCGGTGCTGGAGGGCGGCACCGTGCGCTGCTGGGGGGACAACACGTCAGGGCAGCTGGGCCAGGCCTCGCTGTCGTCGTCGCTGGAGCCCCTGGATGTCGGCGGCGTGGGCTCCAACGTGCTGACGGTCGCCTCGGGTGAGGCGCACACGTGCGCGCTGCACGCGGGGGGACAGGTGACGTGCTGGGGCGACAACTCACGACTCCAATTGGGCGCGTCGGAGGTGAGCGGGCGGAGCTACACGCCCGTCGAGGTGCGGGGCCTGCCCGCGAACCTCACGGTGCTCGCGGCGGGCGCGTACCACACCTGCGCGGCCACCACGGCGGGCGAGGCGTGGTGCTGGGGCGACAACACCTACGGCGAGCTGGGGGATGGGCTCGCGGGCGTGGGCTTGAAGTCGCCGCCCGTCCGGGCGCGGAGCCTGGCCCTGCCCGTGAGGGCGCTGACGGCGGGCAAGGGACACACCTGCGCGCGCGTGGGCGACGGCGCGGTGGAGTGCTGGGGCTTCAATGCCTCCGGGGCGCTGGGGGATGACACCGCGCTCGACAGCACGGTGCCGGTGCGTCCGGTGGGGTTGACGGCGGACATGCGGCAGGTGCGCGCGGGCACGGGCTTCACCTGCGCGCTGAGCGCCGAGGGACGGGTGCGCTGCTGGGGCCTGAACGAGGCCGGGCAGCTCGGCGACGGGACGCGGGTGCATCGCGCGGCGCCGGTGGACGTGTCGGGCCTGGCGAACGAGGTGGTGGACCTGGGCACGGGTGTGACGAGCACGTGCACGGTGCTGCGGGATGGGCGCGTGCAGTGCTGGGGCGCCAACGCCGCCGGGCAGCTGGGTGACGGGACACAGACGGAGCGCGCCGGGCCCGTCGAGGTCCAGGGGCTCGAGGCCCCTTGAGGGGAGGACGGCATGTCGCTGTTGAGGGACGACCCGCGGTTGCTGCAGGCCTTCCGCCGAGGAGAACCGGAGGCGCTCGCGCGCGTCTATCGGGCCTACTCCGCGCACGTGGCGCGGTTCCTGTCGCGCACGTACGTGTCCCACGGGCCCGGGGGACTGGGACGCGTGGGTCCGCTGGACCTGGAGGCCGCGCACCAGGAGACCTTCGTGCGCGCCTTCCGTGAGCAGGCGCGGCTGGCGTACGACGGCGTGCGGCCGTATTCGACGTGGCTCAACGCGGTGGCGAAGCAGGCGGCGGTGGACGTGCTGCGCTCGGCGGGCCGCATCGCGCGCGAGGCGGTGGCGCTGGATGACACGCCGATGGCGGAGCGGCTGGCGAGCACGTCGCCTTCCCCCGAGGACCGGGCGCTGGAAGGGGAGCTGCGGGAGCTGGTGAGGCGCTTCCTCGCGGGGCTCGACGAGGGGACGCGGCGGTTGGCGGACCTGCGCTTCGTGCAGGGGTTGTCCCAGGAGCGCGCGGGGCTGCTGTTGGGGTGGTCCCGACAGGAGCTGAGGACGCGCGAGATGAAGCTGCGGCGCGCGATGACGGCGTTCCTCGTGGAGGAGGGCTGGCTGGTGGCGGAGTCGCCCGATGGGCTGCCTTCCGCCGCGGCCACGGCCGCGATGGTGGCCCTGCTCTTCCCCCTCTTCGTGCCCTGACGAGAGCGAGTTGCCCATGGCCTTGTTCACTCCCCACGTGGACCGACAGCTCGTCCACCTCGCCAACGACGGCACCCTGCCTCCGCGACAGTGGAGCCGGGTGCTGAGCCATGCGCGGGGCTGCGAGCGCTGTGGCGCCCGCTATGAGCAGGTGATGAACCTGCGCCGCGTGTTCGCGCGGGACACCGTCACCGAGCCGACCCCGGGAGAGCTGGAGCGGCTGTCCACGCACGGCCTGCAGGCGGTGCTGGGGGCGCTGGAGCGGCGTGAGGTCTCGGCGTCCGTGGACGTGACGAAGGGCCCATGGGCGCGCGTGGTCGAGTGGGTGCGCGGGGCGTGGGACCTGCCATCGCTCGGGCACGTGGGCACGGCGTGGGTGCTGGCGCTGATGGTGTCCGCCGGGGTGCTGTGGACGGGCGTGCCTGAAGACACGGGAGAGTGGGCGGCGCGCGGCGAGGGCCCCGGCACCGCGGTGCTGCGGCTGTTCTGCGTGCCGTCGGACGCGGAGCTGCGTGAAGTGCGCGGACAGGGCACGTGTCCTTCGGGAGCGTCCCTCGCGTTCGCGGCGGGCGTGCGGGCGCCGTACACGCATGTCGCGGTGGTGGTGCGCACGCAGCAGGGCTCGCGCGTGGAGGGGCCGTTCGAGGTGAAGGCGGCTCCGGGCGCGGAGGCCGCGCTGGACATCACGCCACGGCTGCCCGCGTCGGGCGAGGTGGAGCTGACCGCAATCTTCGCGTCGAGCGCGAGCGTCGCGCTCTCGGCCGCGCGCGGAGAGACGGTGCAGGGCGAAGTGGTCCAGGTGCGGCACAGGGTTCGAGTGGGGGGCGGCAAGCCATGACGCACTGGATGGAAGGGGAGCGTGGAGGCGCGCACGAAGGGCCCAGGAGGGAGTCGCCGGGCACGAGGCGGCTCGGAGCATCGCGGCGCATGCGGGAGTCTCTGAGATGGCTCGGAGCATCGCGCCCCCTCCATGAGTGCACCGTCACATCGCGGCGCGTGACGCACACCTCGGGCCGCATCGAGCTGTGGCAACTCGAAGCCTCATCCATCCAAGAGCGCATCGACACGGAACGAATCGGCACGTCGAGCTGCGTGACGCGCACTCCATGCAGCATGGAGATTCGCTCCCTCTCCAGGTCCCGGGGGCGGCGATGAGTCGAGAGCGCGACTCACTCCTCGGGCGGTCATGCGCGCTGCTGCTCCTGTGCACGGCGACGATGAGCGCCGCGCAGGCCGAGAATCCGGCCTCGCCGGAGCCGTCTCCCGTGCGACGCGCCTTGGTCGTCGCCTACAACGGCAGCGACACCCCGGGCATGCCGCCGCTGCGCTACGCGGATGACGACGGCGTGCGCTGGGCCGAGACGCTGCGCCGGCTCGGCGTGGACGTGGTCCTGCTCACCGTCCCCGACGCCGAGACCGCCCAGGCCGAGCGCGAGCGGCTGGCCGACGCCCGCCTCCCCACGCTCACGGTGCTCGATGAGACCGTGGACCAGCTCGCGCGTCGCAACGCCGAGGACCGCGCCGCCGGGCGCACCGTGGACTTCCTCTTCATCTACGTGGGCCATGGCCGCACCGGCGAGTCGGGCCGCGCCTATCTCACGCTCGCCGACGGACAGCTGGACCAGGAGGGCCTCTACTCGCGCGTGGTGGAGAAGCTCGATGCGGACTACGTGCACCTGCTCGTCGATGCGTGCCACGCGGCGGGCGTCGTCGGCAGTCGCGGCGGAGACCCGCTCGTGCTGCGCAGGCTGCGACGCGCGCTGGAACAGGAGCAGCTCGCCGGCCACCCCCGCGTGGGCGCCATCTTCGCGGAGAGCACCGAGGGCGAGACGCACGAATGGTCCCGCATCCGCGCGGGCGTCTTCAGTCACGCGGCGCGCTCGGCGCTGCTCGGCGGCGCGGACGTCAACGGCGATGGTCGCGTCGAGTACAGCGAACTGGACGCCTTCGTCGCCGCCGCCATCCGCGGCGTGAAGTCTCCCCAGGCCCGGCTCGCCGTGCGCACCTTCCCTCCCGC
>NZ_SRLW01000451.1:0-5722 GCF_006518215.1 Myxococcus sp. AB025B | reverse complement strand
GCGCAGCAGCCGGGGCAGACGATGCGCTTCTCGGACCGGGTGCATCAGGGGATGGTGAACCAGATGGCGGTGACGTACGCGGCGCGCACGACGCTGCGGGACGTGGCGGAGCTGAGCGACAACGGCGTGCTCGTGTACGAGCCGGGGCAGACGTACTTCTACGGCATCAGCCAGGGGCACATCCTGGGCGGGACGTACGTGGCGCTCTCGCCGCACCTCGAGCGCGCGGTGTTCAGCGTGGGTGGGGCGGACTTCTCGCTGATGATGTTCCGGGCGAAGCCCTTCGCGCCGTTCCTGCAGGCGATCGCCGCGGCGGTGCCGGACGCGCTGGACCAGCAGAAGTTCGCGGCGATGACGCAGACGGGGTTCGACCGCATCGACCCGCTGACGTACGCGCCGCACGTGTTGAAGACGCCGTATGAAGGTGGCCCCGCGTCGCGCAAGGTGTTGGTGCAGTACGGCCTGGGCGATGCGCAGGTGCCCAACGTGGCGACGGAGCTGCATGCGCGGGCGATGGGGCTGACGCAGCAGCTGCCGGCGACGTGGCGGGTGCCGGAGCTGCCGGCGGTGGAGGGTGTCCTCGACGGCGCGGCGCTGGTGCAGTTCGACTTCGGGTTGCCCGCGCCGCTGCCGGGCACGGTGGCGAACCTGCCGGCGGACGACAACCCGGTGCATGAAGGGGTGCGTCGCAACACGAAGGGCCGTGAGCAGGTGGACCTGTTCCTCAGGCCCGACGGCAAGGTGGAGGCCACCTGCGGCGGCGTCTGCCTCGGCGCGAACTGACGCGGGAGTGCCCCGGCCGAGCCTCACGTGGCTCGGCCGGGCCCACCGTGCCTCACCCCGCGGCGGTGCTCGGGTTCTTGATGAGGTGGTCGCCGTAGTCCTCACGGAGCTTCGTCTTGAGGAACTTCCCGGTGGACGTGCGCGGAATCTGCTCGATGAAGAGGTAGTCGTCCGGCAGCCAGAACTTGGCGAACTGCTTCGCCAGGTGCTCCGTCAGCGCCTCCTTGCTCACCGCCTGCCCCGGCTTGAGCACCACCGCCGCCAGCGGGCGCTCGTCCCACCGCGCATGCCGCCCCGCGAACACCGCCGCCTCCAGCACCGCCGGGTGGCTCATCAGCGCGTTCTCCAGCGCCACCGACGAAATCCACTCCCCGCCCGACTTGATGACGTCCTTGCTCCGGTCGCAGATGCGCACATACCCATCCGCGTCCAACGTGACGACATCCCCCGTCCTGAACCAGCCATCCGACGTGAAGCGGTCCGCCCCCTCGCCGCCGTAGTACGAGCCCGCCACCCACGGCCCGCGCACCTCCAGCTCACCCATCGTCGCGCCGTCCCACGGCAGCGCCTTCCCGTCCTCCCCCATCACCCGCGTCTCCACGAACGGCAGCGCGAAGCCCTGCGAGCTCTGCGCCCCCAGCTGCGCCTTCGCGTCCGCGTGGCGAAGCGCCTGCTTCACCTTCGCCATCGTCCCCACCGGGTTCATCTCCGTCATGCCCCAGGCGTGCGTCACCTCCAGCCCGTGCCGCTGCCGGAAGCCGTCAATCATCGCCGGCGGCGCCGCCGAGCCTCCAATCAACATCGTCCGCATCGCGCTCAGGTCCCACTTCTTCGGGTCCTGGTCCAACAACGCGAGGATGCCCAGCCAGATGGTCGGCACGCCGCCCGCCACCGTCACCTTCTCCGCCGACATCAACTCCAGGAGCGACGGCGGGTCCAGGTGCGGCCCCGGCATCACCATCCGCGCCCCCGTGAGCAGCGCGTCGAACGGCAACCCCCACGCCGCCGCGTGGAACATGGGCACCACCGGCAACACCGAGTCCGCCTCGCCGATGCCCGTCAAATCCTTCATGCAACACACCAACGTGTGCAACGTGATGGACCGATGACTGAACAGCACCCCCTTGGGGTTGCCCGTCGTCCCGGACGTGTAGCAGAGCATCGCCGCGCTGTTCTCCTCCAGCGCGGGGAAGTCGAACGTCTCCGGCTCCGCCGCGAGCAGCTTCTCGTAGTCCAGCGTCCCCTCCGGCGCGGGCCCCGCGTCCGGGATGACGATGACATGCCGGATGCTCGGCACCTGCGCCGCGAACTTCTCGAACAAGGGCCACAGCGAGCGGTCCACCAGCACCACCGTGTCCTCGGCGTGCCGGGCGATGTAGGCCAGGTCGTTCGGATGCAGCCGCAGGTTGAGCGTGTGCACCACCGCGCCCATCGCCGGAATCCCGAAGTACGCCTCCAGGTGCCGGTAGTGGTTCCAGCTCAGCGTCGCGACCCTGTCGCCGGCCTTCACCCCCAGCCGCTTCAGCGCGTTCATCAGCCGGCACGTGCGCTGGTAGAAGTCCGCGTACGTGTAGCGGTGCATCGACTTGTCCGGATTGCGGCTGACGATTTCGGAGCGCGGGTAGTACGTCCGCGCGCGCTCCAGGAAGTGCGTCAACGTCAGCGGGAAGTCCATCATGCGGCCTGGCAGCATCGGCACGTCCCTTCGAGGCGAGGGTGGGGCGCCGATGCTACCGGATGCGCGCTCGGGCCAGCGTCCCGCGTCACTCGCGGCCCGAGCGTTGTCGCGTTGCGTCAGCCGAAGAACACCTGGGCGACCTCGAAGAACTCCGTCGGGACGCGCTTGAGCTCCTTGGTGGCGGCGGCCAGCTCCACGCTGACGATTTCGTTGCCCTTGAGCGCGGCCATCTTCCCGAACTCGCCCCGGGCGACCATGTCGCACGCGTGCACGCCGTAGCGCGTGGCCAGCACGCGGTCATGCGCGGTGGGCGCGCCGCCGCGCTGGATGTGGCCCAGCACGGACACGCGCGTCTCGAAGCCCGTGCGGCGCTCGATTTCCTGCGCGACGATGTTGCCCACGCCGCCCAGCCGGGGCCGTCCCGCCTCGTCCAGCGCGCCGCTCGTCACCAGCTGCTCGCCCTGGTCCGCGGACAGCTTGATGCGCGTGCCCTCGGCCACCACGACGATGGAGAAGCTGCGCCCGCCCGCGTGGCGGCTGCGGATGTGCTCGGCCACGCGCTCCAGGTCCGCGGGAATCTCCGGCACCAGGATGACGTCCGCGCCGCCCGCGATGCCCGCATAGGTGGCAATCCAGCCCACGTGCCGGCCCATCACCTCGCAGACGATGACGCGCTTGTGCGACTCGGCCGTCGAGTGCAGCCGGTCCACCGCCTCCGTGGCGATCGCCACCGCGGTGTCGAAGCCGAAGGTGAAGTCGGTGCCGTTCAGGTCGTTGTCGATGGTCTTCGGCACGCCCACGATTCGCAGCCCCTCCTGGGACATGCGCGTGGCGGCCGACAGCGTGCCCTCGCCGCCGATGGCGATGACGGCGTGGATGCCGTTGCGCTCGATGGCGCGCTTCACCTTCTCCAGGCCGTTCTCCACCTTGAACGGGTTGACGCGCGAGGTGCCCAGGATGGTGCCGCCCCGGTGGAGGATGCCGGAGGTCGTCTCGCGGGTGAGGCGGAAGTGGTTGTCCTCGAGCAGGCCCTTCCACCCGTCGCGGAGGCCCATCATCTCGAAACCGTGGGCGGAGGCGCGGCGGACGAGGGCGCGGATGACGGCGTTCAGGCCGGGGCAGTCACCCCCGCCGGTAAGCACGGCGACTTTCATGAAGAATGTTTTATCGCGCCTTGCACCCGACGTGCTGCTGAAGTTTGCCCGAGCGCCCTGCGGCGGGAGGAGCGGCCCCTAGCCGAACACCGACGGCCGCCGGTGCGTCCACGGGTGCGCGGCCTCCAGCTGCGACGCCAGCCGGAAGAGCGTGGCTTCATCCCCGAAGCGGGCGATGAACTGCACGCCCACCGGCAGTCCCTCGGGACTCCAGTGGAGGGGCACGCTCATCGCCGGGTTGCCCGCCATGTTGGCCATGGGGCAGTAGGGCGTGAAGCCCGCCGCGCGGAACAGGGGAGCGAGCGGCGCGTCGGGCAGGGACGCGAACGTGCCCAGCAAGGGCGCGGGCTCGGTGGCGGTGGGCAAGAGCCACACGTCCACGTCCTCGAAGCGCCGGGCGAAGACGCGGCCGAAGCGCAGCATCTCCGTCTGCGCATGCAGGTAGGCCGACAGGCCCTGGCTCAGCCCGTGTTGATACAGCGCCCAGGTGAAGGGCTCGAAGTCCTCGGGCGAGGGCTCGCGGCCCAGGCGGCGCGAGAGCCCCTCCACGGTGTTCACCACGCCACAGGCCCAGGCCGTCATGAAGTGCTGGCCCAGCGTCTCGTCGCCGGGAAGCTGGAGGTTGCCCTCGAGGACGGAGTGGCCCAGGCCCTCGAGCCGCTTCGCGGTGGCGACGACCGCGTTGAGGCACTCGGGGTGGACGGGGGCGCCCACCGCGTTGCGCAGCGTCAGGCCGATGCGCAGCCGCCCCGGGGGCGCGCCGACCTCCAGGCCGTAGGGCCGGGCCTTGGGCGGGGCGTGGTAGGGCGCGCCGAGGTCGGGCCCCTCGGTGGCGTCGAGCAGCGCCGCGCTGTCTCGCACCGTGCGGGTGAGGGCATGCTCGCCTATCAGCCAGTGGACACTGTCGGCCAGCTCCGGCCCGGTGGGGTTTCTGCCCCGGCTGGGCTTGAGGCCGAACAGGCCGCACGCGGACGCGGGGATGCGGATGGAGCCGCCGCCGTCGGAGGCGTGCGCGAAGGGCACCATGCCGCTGGCCACCGCCGCCGCCGCGCCGCCGCTGGAGCCTCCCGGCGTGCGCGTCACGTCCCACGGGTTGCGACACGGCCCATGCAGCGAGCCCTCCGTCGTGGGGAGCAGCCCCAGCTCCGACGTGTTGGTCTTCCCCAGGACGACGAGCCCCGCGCGCAGGTAGCGCTTGACGAGCTCGCTGTCGTGGCCCGGCGCGAAGCCCTTCGCGAAGCGCGAGCCGAAGGTGAGCGGAGAGCCCTCCTGCGCGGCGAGCAAATCCTTGAGGAGGAAGGGTACGCCGGTGAAGGGGCCTTCGGGCAGCGGAGCCTTCGCCCTGAGGCGCGCGGTCTCGAACTGCGTCTGCACCACGGCGTTGAGCCGGGGGTTGCAGCGCTCGATGCGGGAGATGGCCGCGTCCACGAGCTCCAGCGGGGTCACCTCCCGGCGCCGCACGAGGTCGGCCTGGGCGGTGGCGTCGAGGCTGATGAAGGGGTCCATGGACCGGGCACTCTACCCTCGTTCCCCTCGGCGCCCTCCGGGCGGGCGCGACGCGCGGTATGACGCGTCGCGTTCGCGCGGTGTCGGCGATGACGGCAGTTGCTGCAACAGTCACGGGCATGTCTCTGGGTGAACGGCTTCGTGACTCCCGGGAGGTGTTGAGGGGCCCAAGAACATGTTCGTGTGCGCGGCTCTTTTCGAGCGAGGAGCCTCCATGAACATCCGGGTCTTCGAGTCCGAGCAGGAAGCGGCCGCCGCGTGCGCCGCGCGCATCGCCGAGGCGGTGACGGCGCATCCGTCGTTGGTGTTGGGGTTGCCCACGGGGCGCACGCCGCTCAACGTGTACCGGGAGCTGGTGGCCCTGCAGGCCAGGCGGCGGCTGGACTGGTCGATGGCGCGGACGTTCAACCTGGAGGAGTGGGTGGGGTTGTCGCCGGAGGATGGCGGCAGCTTCCACGCGTACATGGAGCGGCACCTGTTCCGACATGTGAACCTGTCGAAGGAGCGCATCCACTTCCTCGACGGCACGGCGTCGGACCTGGCCCAGGAGTGCGAGCGCTACGAGGCGGAGCTGATGGCGGAGGGGGGGCTGGGATTGGTG
>NZ_SRLW01000450.1:0-5733 GCF_006518215.1 Myxococcus sp. AB025B | reverse complement strand
GCCCCGCGCGCCCCGTGTTCCCCAGGATGCCCTGCCCTCCCGCCTGGAGGCGCTGCTGCATTCCCTCACGGACCGACACCTGGCGGACCGGCTGGAGCGTGTGCACCGCGCGGCGGCGGTGGCCATCGACCGGCTGGGGCACCTGAGCATCGCGAAGTACGAGCCCACCACGGTGGAGCCCGAGGGCGGCGCGGACCTGGCCCTGTGGGAGACGATGGCGCCCGCCATCGGCGACACGCTGGTGGGCGTCAACCAGCTCGTCACCGCCATCCACCACGAGTTCCCCCCGCCGCCCACGCGAGGCGCCTCGGACGGCGGCTGGGCACCTCCCCCGGCCAGCTCCGACGAGCGGCTGGCGCAGGAGGTGGAGACGGTGCTGCACGCCATCGCGGAGCGGCTGTCCAAGCGCGTGTCGGAGCTGGGCCAGCAGATGCGACGGCCCGAGGTGGTCAGCGACCAGTGGACGCTGATGGCGAAGCTGCAGGCCTTCCGCGCGGACTTCCGCGTGCGCATCGGCGACCTCGTCTACCTGACGGCCGCGGCCTTCGAGGACGTGCGGCGCGAGGACGTGGTGCCCGGCTACGTGCACCAGGTGGGCGCCCGCGCGGCCCTGCGCGCGGCGGCGGCGGACCTGCGCCGCTCGCTGCAGGGGAGACTGGAGCGCGCGGCCAAGGCGGAGGCGCCGTCACGGCCCACCTTGGCGAGGCAGGCCGCCGAGAGCCTGTCCGCGTTCATCACCCTGCCCGCCTCGGTGGCGCTGCGCACGCCGCAGAAGCAGCACGTGCTGACGCTGCGCGCGCGCATCCAGGAGGCCGCGGGCAGGAGCGAGCTTCCCGCGGAGGCGCTGCCACAGCTGGTGGAGCCGTTCCTCGGCTTCCTCGACGAGGCGATGGACGAGGTGACGCGCACGTGGCTCACCGTGCATGACCGCGAGCTGTGGGCGTCGTGCGGCGCGAAGCTGGAGCAGGCGGAGATGCACCTGACGCTCGGCTCGCAGGGCGCGGCGCGCGTGCTGGCGGACGCGGTGGACACGGCGGCGGCGCTCTACGGTCGCTCGACGCCCTTCGACGGCTTCCTGCGCAAGGCGCGTCAGGAGGCCGCCGAGGGCCTGGACGAGGCGGGCTCATGGGGCCTGCTCGAGCGCTTCCGCGAGCGCCTGGCGGCCCTGCCCTTCAGCTGACTACTTCGGCTGCGTGTCGGCGGGCAGCGCGGGCGCCTCGGGCTTCGGCGGCAGCACGCGCAGCTCGTTGAAGCGCTCCGCCAGCGTCTGCGGCGTCAGCTCCTCCTGCCACTGCTTGGGGCTGGTGTTCCAGCCGAAGTCCGCCGGCACCTTGCCGCCACCCTGGCTGCGGTAGCCAATCATGTCCGGAAACTGCGTGCTCCAGCGGCCCGCGGGGTCCGGCTCCTGGGTGATGTGCTCCCGGTTCGGGCGGTGGAGGAAGTTCTTGCTCGCGTCGCTCATGCCTCAAGCCTCTCCGAAACCCGGCCCCAAGGGTAGTGGGAAGCCACGGTGCCCGGCTCCCCTCGCCCGGGCACGAGGGTTCCTCAGGCGGCCTTCCGGGCCTTCCCCCGTCGCACGGGCGGCCACACCCGGGGGCCGAGCTCGAAGATGGCCGCGAAGTAGCGCGCCTGCGCCTCGCTCGCGTACCGGTAGCGCCTCACCTCGCCGTCCGAGGTGACGACCTCGACACCCCACCCCTTCTTCTCCTCGCGCACATCCACACGCTCCACACCACCCATGCCCTCCCCCTCTCGTGTTCCCGGCTCGGGGCAGATCAATCCACGTGCCAGTCGCGCCACGTGGGAGCCGGGGGTTGCGATGTCGTCAGGACGTCACTCGCGTCCGAGCCCGTAAGGAATGCAGGCGAGGCTCGCCTGTCCGCCTGCTCCCTGCGGGATGAGGGCCAGGAGGATGCGGGTGGCCTGGTGCGGTCTGCTTGTGCCGCGCGATTCCTGCGTTACTTGTGGGACATGACCGAAATCGAGAGCAACCTCGGCGAGCGATTCGCCGAATTCGTCCTTCCCGACGGCTGCGTGCTCTGCGGCGGAGCGGTGAGCGTGCGCGCCACTCCCTCCGGCGCGAACAGCTACTGCGCGCACTGCCACTGGTTGTCCAAGCCGCGCATGCGCGTGAAGGACAACGGCGTGGAGCTGTCCTTCGGCGCGACCGCCACCGCCTGAAGTCTTCCTTCCGCGTCGAGCCCGGGAGCGGGCTCGACGCCTCCACCCGCGACGACTCAGGACGCGCTACACGCCCACTGGCCCGTCGGCATGCAGTAGCAGTTGCCCACGCGGCGGTTGATGCAGCACGAGCGCGTGCCGCCCACCGGTGAGCAGGTGCGTCCCGCCAGGTACGAGCAGGCGCTGTTGGGCGACAGGCAGACGCTGGGAATCGTGGGGAGGCAGATGTTGTGCAGCCCGTCGCACTCCACGGACTCCCCTGGATAGGTGTTGCACGTCGTGCCCTCGCACGTCACCGTCGAGCCGTTCGGACACGTCGTCGAACAGATGACCGCGCTCGAAATCTGCCCCAGCGAATCCTCCTCCGGCTCCACGACTCCGGTGCCACCGCAGGCCAAGAGGCCGGACACGACGAGGGCCGACAACACACCCAGGCACAGCTTCATGGTGGGACTCCTTCTTCCGCCAGGGATGGGCGCGCATGCCCATCCACGCGCCGACGTGCGCCAGCGGAAGCCAGGAATTGAAGCACGGGCCGCGCGCAGACTCCCGCGAGTGCCACGTGACTCACCATGACGGATGTATCTGGATTGCACAATTCCGCGCGGAGCGGCTCGGCCGGCCCGCACCGGGCCCACCTCAACGCCGAGGTGTCTCGTCCAGGCCAGGCCCCTCCAGCGTGCGCCCGGTGTTCGCGGGCGCCTGGCGCGGTGGAGCGGGAGGCAGGCCCTTCGCGGAGAGCAGCAGTGACAGGAGCGCGGCCTGCTCCGCGGTGTCGAGCGCGAGCACCGTCTCCGGCAGGCTCAGCGTGACGGCGGTCGGCTCGCCCTCCAGGTCCGGCTGACAGGTGCGCCACCCGGTGTAGCGGCCTCCCGCCACCGTCAGCGAGTAGCTGCACCCGCCCACGTCCCCGGAGATGCCCACGGGGGAGAAGACGAGCGAGGTGGGCCAGTTCGACAGCTCACCGTCCACGCGCATGCCCTGCTCGGAGGAGAAGCGCGACAACTCCAGGCGCGTGTCCTCCACGCCCACACGCCCCACGATGGGGCCCCGCCGCCAGCCCAGCTCCACGTCGCCGCCGCGAAGCTGACCACGGAAGGACACA
This sequence comes from Myxococcus sp. AB025B, assembly GCF_006518215.1. Lineage (NCBI taxonomy): Bacteria > Pseudomonadati > Myxococcota > Myxococcia > Myxococcales > Myxococcaceae > Myxococcus > Myxococcus sp. AB025B. The sequence continues at coordinate 2,447 of NZ_SRLW01000450.1, read as the reverse complement.
CCCGTGCGGCGCAAGTCGAAGCCGCCACCGCTCAGGCGCTCCTTGCCCAGGGAGATGGCGAGGGACTGGTCGCCCACCTGCAGGCGGAGGGGCCCCGAGCGCTGGGACGTGGCGAGCTGCGCGCTCGCGGGCGCGGCGACACCGAGGGACAGCAGCACCGCGCCGAAGCGGCCGAGCGCGCGTCGGGGTCCTGACGGGGAACGGGCCACGGGACACCTGCCTTGTTCGCGAAGGGACACTGGAAGCAAGGTAGGGCCGTGAGCCCGGAAGGCACATGGGCCCATGACTCGGGGGCTCGCACGGTGGGACGTGGAGCCCCCCGAGTGAGGGCGCTCAGTGGGGCCCGTGCAGGCCCGGCGCCTCGCCGCTCGCGACGGAGTCCGCCTCGCGCTGGCGCTCCTCCCGGTCCCAGCCGAGTCCGTCCTGGAAGCCCCACTCGTCCACGTCCACCTGGTAGCTGACCTTGGACAGGATGCGCCCCCGGCAGATGCGCTCCTGCCAGTTGCCGGCATCCACGGAGCCGTTCGCGCGCGAGAGCAGCTCGCGCATCAACCACTCCGGCACCGTGGCGCGGTCGGACGGGTAGGCGAAGCGGAAGAAGAGCAGGTGCGAGAGCAGCACCTCCCAGTACCGGTCGAAGCGGCGCAGCAGGCGCTGCCAGTCGAACGTGGGCCCTGCCTTGAGCAGCAGGTGGGTGAGCTCATGGCCGTCGAAGCGCTCGCGCTCGAGGACGAAGGCCTTGCTCCAGAAGATCTCCTCCGCGGGCGGGACACGGCACGGACAGCCCAGCACCTGGGCCGGCACCGCGTGCTCGAACCACGCGTCATCCACGGCGGTGAAGCCGTTGCCGGAGCCGTAGATGAGGTCGACGAGGAAGTCCTCCCAGAAGGCCTTGTGCAGCCAGCCGTGGACCTCGCTCTCGGTGCGCCACTCGTGGCGCGCGAGCATCTCCACGGCGCGGTCGCCGTCCTTGCGATGGAGGAAGAGGTCCAGGTCCTTCGTGTCGCGGTAGAGGCCCGTGTAGTGGGCGAAGGCGTAGGCCCCACCCACGAGGAACGGGATGCCTGCGTCGGTGAGAAGTTGGATGGCGTAGGTGCGCGCGCCCAGCTCCGCCACGGAGCGCCGCACTTCCATCCGCCTCGGGTCTCCTCCGGGTGCCCCGGAAGCCTTCGGTGGTTGCTCGGCCATGACGGAAGATAGGGGAGCTGCGGCTACACGTCAGTGAGCCGTCCGCGCACCCGCCCGCAGGGCAGGCGGGCAGGCCGGACGCCCGCTCGCCTCCCCCCGAGGATGACTCAGCGCACCAGCCACAGCATCACTGGCGCGGTGACGAAGGACAGGGGGATGCCCACGCCGACCATCAACACCGCCAGCTCCGGATCCAGCCGGTGCTCGGCGGCCAGGATCGCCGCGCTCACCATGGGCGCCATCGCCGCCTGGAGCACCGTGGCCTGCACCACCATGGGCGACAGCCCGGGCAGGGCCCACAGGCCCAGCAGCACCCCGCCCGGCACCAGCACCAGCTTGTAGAGCAGGCCCAGGGACAGCGCCGGCAGCCGCGCCTTCACGCCCGACAGTCGCAGCTGCAGGCCCACGGAGAACAGCGCCAGCGGAGTGAGCAGCGCGCCCAGCCGCTCCAGCACGGAGTCCACCCAGACGGGGTAGCCCACGGGGCGCAGGAGCAGCGCCAGCACCAGCGCCACGAACGGTGGGAAGGTCGCCACCTTCTTCGCGAGCGCGCCCAGGGGCAGCGCCACCTCCGCGCTCGCCCTCGCCGCCGCCAGCGTCGCGAGCGTGGACAGCACGAGGAACGAGCCGAGCTGATCCACCACCACCGCCACGGCGAGCCCCTCCGAGCCGAGCAGCGCCTCGGCCATCGGCAGGCCCACGAAGGCGGTGTTGCCCAGGCCGCCCGTCAGCACCAGCGCGGCCACGGACTCCCTGGACAGCCCCAGCTTCGGCCCCAGCCACCGGAAGAACGGCCCCGCCGCCAGGTAGTACAGCCAGGGCACCACCGCGGCCACCAGCAGCGATGGAACGAACTCCAGCCGGTGCATCACGCGCAGCACCAGCGCGGGCAGGGCCACGTACAGCACGAAGGTGTTGAACGGCCCCGCCGAGCCCTCCGGGAACTTCCCGCTCCTGCGGGCCAGCACGCCCAACACCAGACACGTGCCCAGCAACCCGATGACCTGACTCATGACGCCCACGCCCTCCGGCTTCGCCACCGTCCCACCCCTGCCTCGCGGGCGATGACGTCCCGCGCTGATAGCGCGCGGGGCGGGCCCACGCCAGCGCCCCGGCAAGCGGCCCGCGCCGCCTCACTCAAGGCGAGCAATTCTCGCCAGCGCCCCAACGAGGCCCGCGCACCACACCCACTCGGGAGCCCAGCACACCCCGTGGACTCGGTTCGTCCCTGCCTCCGTCAGGGCCTCATCGAGAGGTCG
>NZ_SRLW01000044.1:0-43790 GCF_006518215.1 Myxococcus sp. AB025B | reverse complement strand
CTCATGGTGCGAGGGGCGCGGGGGCGCCGGGGGGCCGCAAGTGGCCACATTGCCTCGGCGAGAGGCTGTCCGTAGCATACGCAGCGCGGAGGTCTCCCGGCGAGCATGCGGCCGCAGCAACCATCTCCTGAACGCCGTGTCGACCGTGACGGTGTCACCCACGTGGCCGCCTCGCGCCCCTCCTCGGGAGGTGGCGTGGCGAAGTGGCTGGTGGGCGGCGCGCTCGTCTTCACCGTGCTGACCATCGCGGTGAGCCTGTGGTGGAGCTCCTCGGCGGTGGAGGTCGAGGACCCGCCTCCCTTCGTCGAGACCCCCGCCCCCGTCGCCGAGCCCGCACCCGTGGTGGCGCGCGCCCCGGTGCCTCGCGCCGCGCCGCGAGCCGTTCCCCAGGCGCCTGTCGCCATGGCCGCGCCCCTCGAAGAAGCGCCGCCGCCCGCGCCGGAGCCCGACATGCCCTCGGAACAGCCCACGGGGCTGCAGCTGTACAAGCGTGGCACCAAGCCCCTCAAGCGCGGGCTCGTCGTGCCGGAGGACTTCGAGCTGCCGCCCGGCTACGTGCGCCACTACCAGTCCACGGACGAGGGTGAGCGCGTCGAGGCCATCCTCATGTTCCATCCGGACCACAAGCCGGTGGACGCGAATGGCCAGCCCATCCCCATTCCGGAGAACCGCGTGGTGCCCGAGGAGCTGGCGCCCCCGGGCATGCCCGTGCGCATGCTGGAGCTGCCGAAGTCCGACGAGTCCAAGGACGCGCCTTGAAGCTCGGTCGTCTGGAGCCCTCGCCCGGAAGACACCTGGCCGACGCGCTGGTCGCCGTCGCGCTCACCACCGTGGCGCTGTGGGCGTTCTCGTCGCTCGTCTCGCCGTGGACCTCGCTGGGCTGGGTGGCCCTGACGTTCTGGCTCGCGGCCGTGGACCGCGCGCGCTCGTCGAAGGAGGCCCTGGCGCTCGGCGCGGGGCTCAGCGTCACGTTCAGCGCCACGGTGTTCCAGTGGTTCCCCGCCGCGCTCCAGGGCTACTCGGGCGCGCCCCTGTGGCTGTGCTGGGGCGCCATGCTGCTGCTGGCGCCCGTGTTCCAGCCCCAGCTCGTGCTCACCGCGCTCGCGCGTCACCTGGCCCGCCGTGCCGTGGGCGAGCGCGCCGCGTGGCTGCCCGCCGTGACGAGCATGCTCGTGTACGTGGGCGTCGAGTGGCTCGCGCCCAAGCTGTTCTCGGACACGCTGGGACAGGGCTTCGTCTCCTCGGAGCGGCTGCGACAGTTCGGCGACGTGGCGGGCGCGGCGGGGCTCACGCTCGCGCTCCTGGCGGTCAACGAGTGGCTGCTCGGCGCGGTGCGGGTCTTCCGCGCCCGTGGCGTGGCGCGCGCGCTGCGTCCCCTGGGCGCGGCCGCGGTGCTGCTCGCGGGGCTCACGGGCTATGGGGCCCTGCGACTGGCCCAGGTGCGCGCGGCGACGGACGCGACGCCGGCGCTCGTGGTGGGCGCGGTGCAGGCGAACATCACGAGCTACGAGAAGCTCAAGGTAGAGATGGGCATGTACGAGGTGGTGCGGATGGTTCTCGACACGCACTACGCGCTGTCGGACGCGCTCCTGCGCGAGGCGCCGCTCGATGTGCTCGTGTGGCCGGAGACGGTGTACCCGACGCCCTTCGGTGTGCCCAAGAGCGAGGCGGGCGCGGAACTGGACGCGGAGATTGCCGGCTACGTCGCCGCGCGGAGCGTGCCGCTCGTGTTCGGCTCGTACGACGTGGAGGACGGCCGCGAGTTCAACGCCGCCATGTTCCTCGCGCCCGCGGCGCGTGAAGGCGGTGCGCCCGAGCGCGCGGTGTATCGCAAGTCGAAGCTCTTTCCGTTGACGGAGTGGGTGCCCGCGTCCATCGACTCGCCGAGCCTGCGCGAGTGGCTGCCGTGGACGGGGCGCTGGACGCCGGGCCCGGGGCCTCGGACGCTGCCCCTGCGTCGGCGGGACGGGCGCGTGCTGAAGGTCGCGCCGCTCATCTGCTACGACACCGTCTTCCCCGCCTACGTCGCCGAGCAGGTGCGCCAGGGCGCGGACCTCCTGCTCACGCTGAGCAATGATTCATGGTTCACCGGCACGCCCGGCCCCCGGATGCACCTGACGCACGCCATCTTCCGCAGCATCGAGACGCGCAGGCCGCAGGTGCGTGTGACGAACTCCGGTGTGTCCGCGCTCATCGATGCGACGGGGGAGGTCCTCTCCGAAATCGGCGACGCGCAGCGGGGCACCCAGGTGATGCGGGTGCCCGCGTCGCCCGGGCTGTCCACGCTGGCGCTCGCCTGGGGGCACTGGCTGGGGCCCATCGCGCTGGTGTGCGCGGTGGCGCTGCTCGGAGGCGCGGTGCTGGGGGCTCGCGGCGCTCGGCGCTGACGGCGGACTCTGCTCGCTTGAGGACACTCGGAGCTGGGGTCCGCGCCGCTGCGTGACACATCCGGGTGACAGCCCGGCGCCCGCCGTTGTCGGCCCGGGGCGTCGTCACTACACGCTCCGCGCGGCGCAACCTCGTCCTCGGAGTCCCCTCGCGATGATTGTCGGTCGGAGTCTGTCCTGGCGCATCATCCTGCGTTACACGGGCCTCCCCGTCACCGTGCACGTCCTCTTCGCGCTCGCCATCATCGTGGGCTACCGCGTGTACGACGCGTCCTGGATGGCGGTGCCCGCGCTGCCCGTCACGGTGCTCGCGGCGGCGCTCGGTGTGCTGCTCGCCTTCCGCAACAACTCCGCCTACGACCGCTGGTGGGAGGCGCGCACGCTGTGGGGCGGCGTGGTGAACTGGTCCCGCTCCTTCGCCCGACAGGTGCTCACGCTGCTGCCTCGGCCCGGAGCCACGCAGGAGCCGCTCTCCGAGGTGGAGCTCGCCGCGGTGCCCTCGCGCCTGCTGCGCACCGCCGTGGACCGCCCCGGCACCGTGAGGGGCCCGCGCGCGAGCGACGGCGCCGTGCGCGACAGGTTCGGTCAGGCGCGCATGCCCACCGACGCCAAGGTCTCGCTGGAGCACATCGCCAACCTGGAGTCTCCACCCGAGGAGCAGCGGGGCATCATCACCAAGATGGTGGAGAGCATCACCGAGGACGCGCGTGAGCTCGTCTACGCGCAGATGGGCTTCGTGCATGCGCTGCGCTGCCACCTGCGCCGCCAGGACCCGCTGCCCGAAATCGTCCGCTTCTTCCGGCCCGCCGTCCTCGAGGCCCTGCGCGAGGAGCACAACATCCCCTCCGCCATCCTCCTGTGGATGGCCACCCGCCTGCGCCGCATCTACGGCCAGGTGTCGGACCCGCAGAAGGTCGTCTTCCTCCACGTGACGATGGACCGCACGCTGTCCGAGATGACGAACCTGCTGGGCGCCTGCGAGCGCATCAAGAACACGCCGCTGCCCCGGCAGTACGACATCCTCCTGTTCGTGATGACGCGCGCCTATCTGGTCCTGCTTCCGCTCGGCGTCGTCGAGGAGCTGGGCTGGCTCACGCCCATCGTCACCGCCATCATCGCGTTCCTCTTCATCGGCCTGGACGCGGTGGGCCGCGACATCGAGACGCCCTTCGAGGACGACGTCAGCGACACGCCGATGACGGCGCTGAGCCGGACCATCGAAATCAACCTGCGGCAGATGCTGGGCGAGACGGAGCTGCCCCAGCCCGTGCAGCCGCAGAAGGGCCTCTTGTACTGAAACGAGCTGCCCGAATGGGGCCTGTGAGGGCGCAGCGTCGCACCCCGGGCCCTCTCGTTGCGGCGGACCCACGCGCGGCGTATACCCGGAGCACCGTGTCCGGACTGTCCCGCATCCTCACGCTCGTGTTGCTCGTCGGCTGGCAGGTCCTGGCCAGCGGCGTCGCGGGCCTGGGGCACTACTGCGAGAAGCAGGTCCTGACCCGCGCCACGAAGTGCCGCTGCCACGAGCACGAGAAGGAAGGCGGCCACAAGGCCTCCTCCTCGCCCGACGGGCCGGCGCTGAGCTGGAACTGCTGCGAGGAGCCGCACTGGGACTTGCCCGCGCCCACCGAGGCGGGTGGCTCCAGTGGCGCGCCCTTCGTCGTGGCGCCCCCCGTGCTGCTCCCGGTCGCCTGGGTGTCTCCTCGTCCGCCGGAGTGGGTGCCGCAGCGCTCGCTCTCCTGGTGGCAGTTGCCTCCCGCCCAGGGACCGCCTGTCTTCCTCCGCGTCCGCACGCTCCTCATCTGAGCGCTCCGGCGCGCGGTGACGTCGTGTCCTCCCTCGGGAGTCACGCGATGGCCGCCTCGTGCCCGGGTTGCGCGCGTCCGTGGTGTCCACGGAAGGCGTGCCGCCCTCGGAGTGTCCCTGAGGAGCCGGGTGCGCGAGTCGTTCGCTCTCTCCGGCATGGCAGTCAGTCGGTCTGAAGAATCCAGAAGAGCGAAGCCATGGACATGATTTGGGAGCTGATGATTGGAACGGTGCTGCTGACGCTTCTCATCGTGGTGATGACACCGGCGATGTGGAGCTCGCGGCTCAGCCTGCGTGAGAAGCAGAAGAAGCCCGAGGGCCAGGGCCCCAAGGACTGAGGCCCGTGAGGAGACACGGCCACCTCCGAGCGTGGCCGTGTCCTCCGTGCGCGTCAGAGCCTGCCGGCCTTGAGCTCGCTGACCAGGTGCGCGCTGGCTCGCACGGCCAGGGCCATCATCGTCAGCGTGGGGTTCTGCGGTCCCTGCGAGGGGAACGCCGAGCCGTCCATCACGAAGAGGTTGGGCACGTCCCAGCTCTGGTTCCACGCGTTGAGGACCGAGGTGCTCGGGTCGGTCCCCATGCGCGCGGTGCCCACCTCGTGGATGGCCATGCCCGGCGTGGAGAGGGTGTCGTTCACCTTCTCCACCGTGAAGCCCGCCTCCTTCATCATCTCCTGGCAGGCGGCCACGGCGTCCGCGCACATGCGCAGCTCGTTGTCCGAGTGACGGCACTCGATGTGCGCCGCGGGAATCCCCCAGCGGTCCTTCACGGTGGGGCTCAGCGTCACGCGGTTGTGCTCGCGCGGCACCATCTCCCCGAAGGGCACGAAGTGGCACGAGTCCCCGAAGGTGAACACCTGCACGCCATAGCCGCGTGAGAAGCCGTCCGCGGGGGAGGTGACGTTGCGGAACTGGGGGATGTACGCCCAGCTCTGCTCGGCGCGCTGCTCGGAGGCTGGCAGGTTCATCTTCGCCTCGATGCCGAGCAGGTACGTGTGGTCCATCAGGTTGCGGCCCAGCTGTCCCGAGGAGTTGGCGAGGCCCTCCGGGAACGCGGCGCTCTTCGAGTGCAGCAGCAGGCGCGTCGTCTCGATGGTCCCCGCGGCGAGCACCACCACGCGGCCGTGGGCCTCGTGCGTCCTGCCCGTGTCGGAGTCGATGTACCGCACGCCGGTGACCTTGTTCGTCTTCGGGTCGTGCAGCACCTGGTCCACCACCGCGTGCGTGCGCAGGGTGAGCCGGCCCGTCTTGAGCGCGGCGGGGATGGTGACGGGGGCGCCCGCGGTGCGGCGCACGACGACGCGGCGCTCGGGCCAGCGGTGCTCCACGCGCTCCTTCAGGCGCTGCTCGGCCGGGTTCATCGCGATGGACGCGGCGAAGATGGAGTCGGGCAGGGTGTCCAGCCCGTCCGTGTTGCCGTGGAGGCCCATCCACCGCTCCACCGTCTCGTAGTGCGGCGCCAGGTCCGCCAGCGTCAGCGGCCAGTCCGGGCCCTGGCCGTCGCGCCCGCCGGCTTTGAAGTTGAAGTCCGACAGCCGGTAGAACTGCCGGCCGTGCGCCTTCACCGAGGTGCGTCCGCCCACCTGCCGCGCGCGAATCCACGTGAAGGGCGCGTCCTTCGGCGTGGTGTACGGGTTGTCGACGTCATCCACGAAGGCGTGCGGATGGAAGGGCCACGCGAAGGTGGTGGACTGCACCGACTGGCGCTGCTTGCGCGCGCTGTCCGTCTCCGCCTGGTAGCGGAAGAGCTTCTGGCGGACCCGGTGCATCACCCACAGCAGCTTGTCCGCCTGGTTGCTGCGCCCCGCCTCCAGCACCAGGACGTTCAGCCCCGCCTCGGTGAGCTGCTTGGCCGCCCAGCCACCACACGCGCCGGAGCCCACCACCACCGCATCGAAAGTCTTCTTGGACGTGCTCACAGCGACCCGGCGAGTGCAAAGGGGATGCGCGGTGTGACTCACCGCGAGTTGATTCGGCGCAGTGTAAGCTGCCGCGCGCGAGCTTGACCATTGGACGCCCGCCTGTGTCGCGAGTGACTCGCGTGGGGCTCGGGCGAGCAGCCGGGGGATGCCCGGGGAAGGTGTTGCATGAAGTGGCGGCGAGTCGTGGCGGCGGTGGTGGTGGTGGGGGTGCTCGCGACCCTGGCGCTCTTCGCGCGTGCGCTGCGGCACTCGGAGGCGTACTTCCACTATCCCCGGGTGGCGCCGGAGCGCCCCGCCGACTTCGCGGACGCGCAGGACGTGCGCCTGTTCACCTCGGACGGGCTGGAATTGCGCGGGTGGTACGTGCCCTCCAGGAACCGCGCCGCGGTGGTGATGACACACGGCCTTTCCCAGACACGCGCGGACGTGCTGCCGGAGGCGCGCATCCTGCGGGACGCGGGCTACGGTGTGCTCCTGTTCGACCTGCGCGCGCACGGCGCAAGTCAGGGCGAGACGTCCACGTGGGGCGATTTGGAGCGAAGGGACGTGCGGGCCGCGCTGGAGTTCGTGCGGGCCCGGCCCGACGTGGACCCGGCGAAGGTGGGCGCGCTGGGGTTCTCGATTGGCTCCGCCGCGGTGGCGGAGGTGGCCGCACAGGACAAGGACGTGCGCGCGGTGGTGCTGCTGTCCCCGTTCAACACGCTGTGGCTCGCGGCCGCGTATGACTTCCGGCGCTTCGGTGTCATCACCCAGACGGGCGCGCTGGTGCCGTTCTGGCGGCGCGGCATCCAGTTGGAAGAGGTGCGCACCATCGACGCGGTGGACCACATCCGGCCCAGGCCCCTGTTCATCGTGATGGGGACGGAGGAGTCCGGTCAGCCACTCGCGGATGAGCTGTTCGCCCACGTGCGCGAGTACGCGCGCACGTGGCGCATCCAGGGCGCGGGGCATGGCGGCTTCGCCACCGTGGAGCCGACGGAATATCCCCGCCGGCTGCGCGCCTTCTTCGACGCGGCGCTGCTCGCAGGCGGGGAGGGGAGCGCGGCGAATCCCGCGCCTTGAGCCGACGGGCCCGGAGGTGAATCACCTACCGCCGAGCCCGCGACCCCAGCACTTCAGGGCGCCTTGGGCGCCGCTTCCTTCTCGCGGGCCTCGAGCTGCTCCAGGCTCTTCAGGAAGGCGCGGCCCTTGGCCTCGTCCGTCATGTAGACGAAGGCGGCCATGCCCTTGAGCTGCTCGAGGGACTCACCCTCGCGGCCGGGCTTGCCCTTCTGTCGGTTGTGGATGGCCGCGCGCAGCCGGCGCACGACATCGCGCGGCACGCGGGCGGAGGCCACGCCGTCGCGGACCCTGTTCACCACCAGGCCCGTCACCTGCTGACGCGTGCCCTTGCGGCTCACCCGCGTCTTCTCCGGGTGCACGCGGAAGCCCTCGGACTCCACCACGTCCTTCACGCGCGCGAGCAGCACGGCCACCGGCGCACCCTGCGCGCGGCGAGCCTTGGGCTGCTTCGTCTTCGTCCACGAGAACGTCAGGTCGTCCGCGTAGCGCGTGTAGACGAAGCCCAGCTTCTTCGACAGCGCGGACAGGCGCTTGTCCAGCTTCAGGCACAGGGCGTTGGTGATGCCCGGAGACGAGGGCGCACCCTGCGGCAGCGAGCGCGGACCCTTGGCCACATGGAGCGTCTTGCCGCGGAACTGCACCGCCTCGCGCGGGGCCTCCGTGGACATCAGCGCCAGCAGCGTGGACGTGTTCTCCGGCAGGCCACCCTTGCGCAGCAGGCCCTTCACCCGGCGCCACGTGACGGAGGGGAAGAAGTCCTTCAGGTCCACCTTCACCACGACATCCGCGCTGTGGTGCGCGAGCGCGTTGGTGAGGATGGAGCGCCCCGCGACGAAGCCGTGCGCCGCGCCGTGCACGGGCAGCCGCTCCACCACGTTGGACAGCACCCAGCGCTGCGCTTGCTTCAGCTCCGGCTTGGGGGACGTAATCGTCCGCGTCCCGCCGTCGCGCTTGGGGATGCCCCAGCTGATGTAGTGCGAGCCGGTGTCCACCTCGCGGTGGAACGCGAACCAGCGCAGCTTGGAGACGCTCAGCCCCAGCGCCTTGGCCAGCGCCTCCGCGGAGCCCAGCTCGGGAAGCCCGTTCGCGCGAGCGCGCTCCTCACGGTGCGCGATGTCGAACTTGTCGGAGCCGCCTTCCTCCACCCAGTGGACCCCGGCACCCAGGTGCCCCACGTGGGTGGCCTTCCAGGCCTCGTGGGCCTGGCGCCCCAGCGCGCGACGCTCGGCCGCCTCGGCCTTCTTCTTCTCCTTCCAGGCCGTCTTCTCCTTCTCGGAGGCGCTGGAGAAGTCGAGCTCGCCCACGGCGAGGCCGCGAGAGACCAGCTGGGCCTGCGCCCATTCCTCGGCGCCGCCAGCCTCGACGATGGCCTTCCAGCGGGTGAGCAGTGCCTCGTGCGCGGCCCGGCGGGCCTCGCGTTGGGCGAGCGTGTTGGCGGACGGGGCCTGGGGCGCTGGCGTCGCGACGGCTTGCGGCGCGGCAGCGGGGACGAACGACTCCAGCCTGGCGGTCATGTCAGCACCTTCGAGGGGGCGCGGCGGCTTCGGACGAAGCGGCTGTCATTCGCGAGCAGTCGAGGGAGGCCAGGAAAGCACCACCATCTCACCTGGGGCACGGTAGCCTCACCGGCTCTCCCCTCCCATGCACTACGGCCGGGGTGGGCAAACGGCGGTCGCGTCGTTGGCTCCGCTGCCCACCCCGGCCGTAGTGCATGGGAGGGAGAGAGCCAAGAACAGGCTACCTTGCGGAGAGTGTCCTGCATTCAAACCGGAGCGGCGCAACGCCGCTCCCGCGCTCGAGGCGCTCAGGCTGATGCACTCCAGACCTCTCTCGGCTGCTCGCGCGTGAAGCGCGCTTCATCGTGTCTTCCGTCGCACCTTCCCTGTCGGCCGCCTTTGAAGGCGACCGAGCCGTGGTTGAGGGTTTACACCAATGACGAGGCCGCGTCGATGTAGCCGTCGGCCGAAAGCTTCTCCAGGCGCGTGAAATACGCGGTGCGCGCCTCCACGTCCGTGTCGAACCAGAGCCGCTGGTGACGCGCTTCGCCGGTGCGAAGGCCCCACTCCACGGCGACCACCTGGCCATCCAGGGAAACGCGGTACACCATCTCCTGTCCGCTCTCCGCGTCGCGGCGCACGTACGAGCGCGTCTCGGCGCGGATGTGCTTGCGGCCCTCGGGCGTCTGCCGGAGCGCCTCTTCCTCGGCGCGGCGGCGCGCGTAGACCAGGCGCAGCGCGAGCTGATGCTCGCACGGACCCTCGCGCATGCCGGAGCGGCGGAAGTGCGGACACCCGCAGGACGCGTCCTTCACGCGGCCTTCCAAATCCAGCGTGAAGCTGGGGAAGAAGCTGCGCACGGCCTCGCGGTCCACCACCTCGCCGTGGATGCGCGTGCCCTCGCCCACCAGGTCGTGCACCTTGGTGAGCTTGACCTCGCCGGCGCCCGGGCCGCCGTCGCCGAGCAGGCGGTGGGCGCGAGCCTCGCGCTCGCTGCCGAAGCGGATGACGGACTCGTCCACGGGCGTGGCCATCAGCTCGCGCGGGCGGTACTTGCCCTGGGCCACGTCGAAGAGGACGCGGCCGCGCAGGCACTCGAGCTGCAGCGCCGCGCGCACCTGCTCCTTCGTCGCGCCACCGGCGGCGGCGACCAGGGGCTCGAAGGTCTGCGGACCGTCGGCGCGCAGCTTCCCGCGCAGCTTCTCGGCCAGCCCGTCCGGCACCGAGCGGGGCATGAGCACGTCGAAGGCCGCGGCGGAGGACCAGCCGCTCTCCGTCCAGCCCGTGAGGCCCATGGTCAGCGTGGCCTGGCCCATGTCGATGACCCAGAACACCGGCAGGCCCGGACCCATGAGCTGCAGGCGCACCGACTTCGCATGCGGCAACAGGCGCGCGAGCGCGACCAGCCGCTGGCGGCCGAACGTGCGCACCACCGCGGGCGCGGTGCCGGTGTACTTGCCGCCGTGGCACTCGAGCACCAGCTCCCACGGCTCCAGCACCAGTCGGGGCGGAGCGCCGGGGACCAGCTCGAAGCGCAGCGCGCGCGGGGCCTTCTTCGCCTTGCGGGTGCGCAGCGCGAAGAGGAGGTTGTACAGGTCGATGGGCGCCAGCTCGCACGTATTGGCGGGCAGCGTCGCGGCGGACTGCACCTGGAGGAAGCCGCGCAGCCACGCGTGCGGCACCTGCACGTTGCGCGGCTCACGGGCCTGCTTGGCGGGCAGCGCGACGTGGGCCTCCAGCGACACGGGCAGGTAGGTGCGCAGCCGGTCCATGCGCGAGAGCAGGTCCGACGGGACGTCCAGGAAGGTGGAGCCGTGCGCGGCCTCGCGGCCCTCGAAGAGGCTGTTGTCCAGGGACAGGCGCGCATAGGCGCTCTCGTCGCGGGAGAACACCTCCAGCGAGACGCTGTCCGGGTCCACGGTGAGCACCGGGTCCAGCACCGCGTCCTGCTTCTGCTCACCGTCGAGCGCGTTGTCGAGGAAGGCCTTCTGGGCCTCCCAGATCTGCGCGCTCGCCCGCTTCCCCTTCTTCATGAGGTAGGCGAGGTACGCGGTGCGGTCCTTGCCCCGGTAGCGCAGGTCGCTGGCGAGGATGCCGAACGTGGCGGTGAGCGCGTCGCGGAACAGGGACGCGTCCTTGAGGCGGCCTCGCACGCCGACGGTGCCGCGCGAGCCCTCCAGGGCCAGGAGCACGCGCGAGGCGTCCGCGTGGGACTCCACGTCGCTCGCGGTGGCGTAGCGAAGCTCGACGGGGTGACGGGTGGCGGTCGTCACGACGGGTTCCCTTCCTTCCGGTGGTTCTTCGCGCGCTCGGCGGCGCGACGTGCACGTTTGTGGGCGCGCCAGGCGGCCTTGCGCAGCTCCACGGACTGAGACTTGTCGAAGGCGGCCGTGTGCAGCAGCTTCGCCGCCTCGTCACCGCCCAGCCGGCCCAGTCCGGCCCAGGCTTCCTGCTTCACCTCGGGCTTCGCGCTCTGGGCCAGCGCGGCCAGCGGCGCGAGATTCCCCTGACCCAGCAGCGAGGGCTCCGCGAGGCGACGGCCCTCGGATGTGGCCAGGGCCTCGGCGGGCACCTTCGCGCCCGTGGGCCCCAGGGCCACCGGGTCGAACGGCTTCACCTCCAGCGCCCAGGCCGCGGCCTTCTCGGGGACAAGCCGCGCCAGTGCATCCGCGACCGCCGAGCGCACCTGGGCGTCCGGGTCCGTCAGCACGCCCTTGAGCACGTCCGCGGAGGCGGCGCGCTCCTTGTCGTTGGACAGCACGGGCGCCGAGGTGTCCTGGCCCTGGAGCTTCAGCGTGGCGCCGGCCGTGCCCAGGCGGGACAGCACGCGGGCCGCCTCCTGACGCACGCTCGCGGGAGCGCCCTGCTCACCGGCCTTGAGGATGTCGCGTGCGGAGTCGGCGAGCCCCGCCGTGCCCAGCCGCGAGCCGGCCCACAGGAGGCGCTCCCACGCGGAGGCGAGCACGTTCTTCTTCGGGCCGGGAGGCGTGGCCGCCCAGTCCTTCGCGGTGCGCCGCTCGGAGGTGACCAGCGCGCGGGACAGCGCCGCCAGGTCCACCTGTCCGGAGGCGCGCGCCTCGCCGGTCCACGTGCCAATCAGCAGGGCCGCCTCCTGGCGGGCCTCCGCCTTGTCGTGCTCCAGCAGCGTCACCGTCTCGGGCACCGGCAGCGCGCCGCGCCGCGCGAGCCCCCGACGCAGGCTCAGCCGCAGCTCCTCATTCGTCAGCGTGGCGAGCCGGGGCACCAGCAGCGCCGGGTCACCCTCGCGGGACAGGTACGTGACGGCCGGCTCGGAGATGTCCTGGTAGCGGCTGGCCACGGCGAGGAACTCGACGCGGGTGCGCTCCTTGGGGAACAGCTCGTCCAGCGCCTTGCGCGCCTCCTTGCGGAGCAGCTCCGTGGAGTCGTCCAGGATGGTGGCGAGTGTGGTCTCCGCCTCCACGTCCTTGAGCTTGCCCAGCTCCTGCGCGGCGGTGATTCGCACGAGCAGGTGGGTGTCCGTGTCGAGCAGCAGCGCCTCGACCTTCACCCGGGCGCGCTCGCCGCCGATGGCGCGCAGGCCCTTCACGCCCGCCTGCTGGAGCGATACGTCGGCGCCCTCCACCGCGGCGGCCTCCACCTTCTCCTCGACGCGGCGGCGCTCCTCGCCGTCCGGCAGCCGGCCCGCGAGACGACCCAGGCCCTCCACCGCCGCCCACATCATGCTCGGCTCGGTGGGCGCCTCGGGCGTGCCGCCGGCGGCCACCGTCTCCAGCTCGCTCAGGGCCCGCGCGTCACCCAGCGTGCCCAGGGCGAGCAGGGCGCGCTCGCGCTGACCGTCCTCACCGGCGCGCGAGTACAGCAGCAGGGGGCGCAGCGCGCTCACGCCGCGCAGGTGCGCGACACCCTCGGCGGCGGGCAGCATCAGCTCGCGAGCCCCACCGCGCAGCACGTCCTCGAGCGGGCCCACGGGGGCGGCGTGCTCGATGACGCGCTTGGAGTACAGCGACACGGCCTCGGCGCGCACCGTGACGTCCCGGTCGTTGAAGAGGCTCACCAGGACTTCGGACTGGCCGGCCTCGGCGCCGTGCTCCAGCTGGCGCAGGGCCGCCTGCCGCACCGCCACGTCCAGGCTCTTCACCGCCTGCCGCAGGAATCGCAGCGCCAGCGTCGCGTCGCGCTTCTTCACGTCCGCGCCCGCCACCTGCATCGCGGCGGGGACACACGCGACGCGCACCGCGCTGGTGTCGTCCTCCAGCACGCGGCGAGCGAGCACGTCCAGCGCCTCGGGGCGGCGCGTCTGTCCCAGCGCGTCCACCAGCCGCAGCCGCTCGTGCGAGTCAGCGGACACATTCAGCCGCGCGGCCAGGGCGCTCACGGCGGAGGGCGTGGCCAGTCGGGCGAGCGCCTCCACCGCGCGTTTTGCGACGGCGGGCGTCTCCGAGCGCAGGAACGAGGCGAGCACCTCCACCGCGCGCTCGTCGCCGCGCCACGCGAGCAGCTCGGACGCGCGCAGGCGCAGGTCTTCGTGCTCGCTGGACATGGCCCGTCCCAGCGCCTCGGTGACGCGCGAGTCGTTGGCGCCGGCCAGCCGCTCAATCACTCCCACGCGCAGGTCCGCGTGCTCGCTGCCCAGCGCGGCCAAGAGCGGCTCCAGGCTGCCGGGAGGGCTGAGCTTCTCGAGCAGCTCGAACGCGTAGCGGCGCACGTCCGACAGCGGCGAGTTGAGCGCGGCGGTGATGCGCGGCTTCGCGGCGTCCCCCCGCTCGGCCAGCTCGTCCAGCGCGATGCGCGCCACGTCCGGCGACAGCGAGGCCAGGGCCAGCGAGAGCGGCTCGTCGCTGCCCGCGGGGAACAGCTCCTTGAGGCCGGTGAGCGCGGCCTTGCGCACCAGTTGGTGCGGGTCCTCCAGGGCGCGCAGCAGCGCGGCCACGGCGGCGGGAGTGCCCGCGTAGCCCTCCTGGGTGAGCTTCACCACGCGGTCCACGGCGTCGCGACGGACGCGGTGACCCTCGTCGTCACCCGCGGACACCTGGCGCAGCAGGCCCACGTACGCGCCGAAGGCCAGCCGGCGCAGGTGCTGACGCTCGGCGTTCGTGGCCGCCTCGGGCGAGGCGTGCTCCGGCGCACCTCCAGGTTTCGTGGCGGAGAACAGCCGACGCAGCCAGCTCTTCGCGGGCGTGGCCTGCACGGGCGACACGGTGGGCGCCGTCTCCGGCTTCCACGGGGCGTCCAGCGAGCTCGGCCGGGCGACCTTCAAGGCCTCGCGGAAGTAGTCGAGCGGCTTGTTGCGAAGCAGCAGCACCTGGGCCGCCGCGTAGCGCTGCTCGGGCTGACCGCTGGAGAGGGCCTCGGCGAGCCCGACCATGCGCCTGGCGCGGTCCTCCTCGGAGGGCCAGTCCTTCATGTCGCCGACCTTGTCGGGCTTCGGCGGCAGCAGTCCCTCGACCAGGTTCGCGCGGTACGCGTCCGTCTCCGTGCGCAGCTCCAGCGCGCGGGCCGCGGCGTAGCGCACTTCGGGCCGTCCGCTGGACAGCGCGCTGGCGAGCAGGTCGGGCGGCTCACCGCGACGGGTGGCGCGCAAGTCGCGCGCGAGGACGATGGCGAACACCATCTCCTGCACCTCGCGCGCGCGGTCCTCCAAGCCGTGCAGCAGGCCGCCGTCGCCCTCGGAGCCCAGGGCCGCGAAGGAGAGGATGGCACCCAGCCGGATGGGCAGGTGGTCATGGCGCAGGTTGCCGGTGAGCACCGGCAGCGCACGCGCATCGCCCAGGCGCGACAGTCCGTCCGCGCCCCACGAGCGCACCGCCACGTTGGCGTGGCTGAGCGCGTCCAGCAGGTAGCCCTCGTCGCCCCGACGGCAGGCGGTGGCGAGGCCGCGCGCGCCCTGCTCCTGCAAATCCCCCAGCTCGCTCGTCAGCAGCGTGGTGGCGAACCAGGACAGGAGCCGGCGCGAGCCCAGCGTCGCGAGCGCGCGGGCGCCCCGGATGCGCAGCGGGATGAGGAACGCGGGCGGGTACTGCCGCTCCAGCTCCTTGTCCATCAGGTTGCGCATCGGCTCGATGATGTCCTCGGCGCCACGGGGCGCGAGCAGCTCGGACGCGCGCACGCGCACCGGGAGCGAGGCGGAGGACAGGCCCGCGAGCAGCGGCCCGTTCTCGCTCGGAATCAGCTTGTCGAGCGCCTCCAGCGCGGCGACGGCGACGTCCAGCTCCTCGTCCTGCACGCGCTTGAGCAGCGGCGAGCGCAGGGGCTCGGCGGGCGCGTGCACGGAGCCCTTCGCGGCCAGCACGCGCAGGGCGGGGTGCGTCGACGCGAGCGCGGCCAGGTGCGGCTCGGGCTTCTCCTTGCCCACCAGCTTCACCCACGCCTCGTACGCGGCGGTGGCGACGCCCACGTCGCGGTCCTCCACGGACTTCTTCAGCCGCTCCTGCGCCCAGCCCTCGGCGCCGCGCTGCGCGAGCACCTCCACCGCGCGGCCACGCAGGTCCGGGAAGCGGCCCGCGAGCGCGCGGTCCAGCGCCTTCTCCGGCACCTTCTCGTTCCACGCCCACAGCGTGCGGAACGCCTCGCCGCGCACCTTGGCGGACTCGTCCTCCAGCGCGTCACCGAGCAGCGGCTCGGCACCCTGCGCCGTGGCGCCCAGCTTCACCAGCCGGTCCAGGCCGCGCACGCGCACGTCCTCGTGACCGGAGCGCAGGGCCGCCTCGGCGGAGGCCAGCGGCGCCTCCGCGTCCAGCGCCACCACGGCGTCGAGCGAGGCCGCGCGCACGTCCGCGTTCTCGTCGTCCAGCATCCACACCAGCCGCTCACGAGCGCGAGCGTCCTGGAGCGCCTGGAGGGCGGCGGCGGCCTGACGGCGGATGGCGGGGTCCGGCTCACGGGAGAGCTGCAACAGCGCGCCCAGCGCCCGGGCATCTCCCAACTGCGCGAGGCCCCGAGCACCCCGGACGGCGGTGTCCGGCGTGCGGCAGGCCATGGCGGCGAGCAGCGGCTCCAGGTCGCTCTCCGTCAGCGAGGCCCCCACGGCGCCCTGCGCGGGCATCGCGTCGCGAGCGGCCTGCACGTCCGCGTCCGTCAGCGCGGCCGTCTGTCCCTGCCGCGAGCGCTGCGCGAGCCGGCGCGCCACGTCCTTGGTGGAGCGCGCGAAGTCCTCGTCGCGGCCCTCCAGCGCGTGCGCCAGGGCGCGGCGCTCCAGCACGCGGATGGTGAAGGCCACGCGGCGCACGTCCGCATCGGCGTCATCCAGCGCGCGGGCGACCAGCGGCTGCAGCTGGGCGTGACCCAACAGGCCCGCCCCGGCGATGCGCACCAGCACCTCCACACGCAGGCGCGGCTGGCCCCGCTCGAAGGCGGCGCGCAGGGGCTCGGTGTCGGCGGGCGCGGAGACCTCGGACAGCGCGTCCAGCGCGGCCAGGCCCACGGTGGCGTCCGACTCACCGAGCTTGCTGGCGATGAGCGCGGGGACCAGCGGGGACGCGCGGCCCAGCTTCGCCAGCCGCTTGAGGCCCGCCACGCGCATGTCCAC
Source organism: Myxococcus sp. AB025B (assembly GCF_006518215.1). NCBI lineage: Bacteria > Pseudomonadati > Myxococcota > Myxococcia > Myxococcales > Myxococcaceae > Myxococcus > Myxococcus sp. AB025B. The sequence goes on along the minus strand of NZ_SRLW01000044.1, from coordinate 27,611 downwards.
GAAGCGCGACTCCAGCGCGGCGCGGGGCGCGGCCAGCGGCGACTCCGTCTCCAGCACGTCGAGGGCCTTGAGGGCCTCCTCGCGCACCTGGGGATGGTCGTCGTCCAGGCGCTCGCGCAGCTTCGGACGGGCGGCGACGCGGCCCTTCTCGCCCAGCTCGCGGGCGGCGAGCCGGCGCACCTCCGCCTCCTTGTCCGTGGAGAGCACCTGGAGCACGAAGTCGAGCGCCTCCGTCTCCTCCAGCGCCACGGCCTCGCGCACGGCGGCCTCGCGCTTGGGGCGCCCCGCCTTCAGCGACTCCGTCAGCAGGTCGAGCCCGTGCCGGGACACGGCCTGCCCGTTGGCCGGCTTGCCGTCCGTCTCGATGCCGAAGCGGAAGACGCGCCGGTCCTCGCCCGCCGTGAAGATGGCGCCCAGCGACGTGCGCGCCTCGCGCGGATTCGCGGGCGCCACGAACACCAGCGCGTTGACCGGCTTGCTGCCGCAGTCCAGCGTGCGCGGCTTGCGGCGCTCGTCCAGCCGCCACACCTTCACCTTGCCGTCGCTGCCCGCGGACCAGACGCGGTCGCCGGGCTCCTCGTCGTCCTGCGCGGCGGGCGTGGGCGGGAACACCAGCGCGAGCACCGCTCCGGCGTGACCGGAGTCCTTGTCGCCGCGCACCTCGAACTCCACCGCGCCCACCAGGTACCAGAAGCGCACCTTGCCGTCGTCGCCACCGGAGGCGAGCCGACCGTCGCGCGGGGTGAAGGCCAGCGCGCGCACCGCGCCCTCGTGGCCCGCCATGTCCCGGCGCTCACCGGTGGCCTTCGTGAACGAGCGCACCACGCCGTCATCACCACCACACGCGACGAACGTCCCCGACGGGTCCACCGCCACCGCGCGCAGGGGCTGCGGCGACGCCTTCCACTCGTGCACCTTGCGCGCGCCGTCCCACTCCCACCCGCGCACCACGCCGTCCGCGCCCGCGCTGAACAGCACCTTGCCGTCGGGGCTGGAGGCCAGCGCGGTGACGCCGCCCGGGTGCGCGTCGGTGAGGCGCGTCTGCACCTGCCCGTCGGAGACGGTGCCCAGGCACAGGGTGCCGTCGGACAGGGCCGCGGCGAAGCGCTCGCCCGACAGGGCCAGGGCGCTCACGGCGGAGGGAAGCTCACTGCTCCACAGCACCTTGTTGGAGGCCAGCTCGTACGCGGTGAAGCGGCTGGGCGCGGACGCGCGGGCGCCGCCGAGCAGCAGCACGCGGGGGTTCGCCGCGAGCGCGCGGAGCTTTTCGATGTTGCCGATGGCGAGAACGGACATGAAGTTCTTTCCGGGGCGCCCACCGGGCACCCGTGACGCTGGGAATGCCGACGCTCAGAAGCCCCCGAGCTGCGCGCTCGGATGCGCGGTGCGCAGCTGGACCAGGGACGCCAGGCAGCTCTGCCACTCACCCTTCGCCATGGAGCCGGTGAACTCCCCGAGCACTGGCGCGATGACCCGGGCGAAGCTCTCGTCCTCCAGGCCCAGGTCCCGCACCAGCTCGATGACCCGGCGCTTGGCGACGCTGGCCGACAGGCGCTTCTGCACCTCGCCCTCGCGCGCCTCCTTGGCGCGGCCCGGGGGCAGGCCGAAGAGCATCTTGCGCAGGAACTCGCGCAGGGCCGGCACGTCCGCGAACGGCGCGCCGCCCCCCGTGGCGGGAGCCTCCTTCGCGCCCGCGGGCTTCCACCCCTCCGGCAGGTGCGTGGGGCGGTGCTTCTCCCAGAGCAGGCGGACCGCGAACAGGCCCACCTCGCGGTCCGCGCTCTGCATCAGCCACGTCAGCCGCTCGGCGCCGCCCAGCCTGGCGTAGTGCCGGCGGATGAGCTCCACCGCCACCTCGCGCGTGCTGCGCTTGGTGCTCTCCGTGAGGGAGAAGACCTTCACCGGGTCCAGCTCCTCGGGGTGCAGCACGTAGCGGGCGTCCGCGCCCTCCTCACCCGCGCGCAGGAGCGCGTCGTAGGCCAGGTTGCGGATCTCCTTCGCCTCGGCGTCCGCCAGCTCGTACACCCGCGTGTGCCAGCCCCACGCGCGCAGCTCCGCGCGGGTGACCGCGAGCGCGAAGCGGCGCACGTCGTCGCGCGCGTCGAACAGCGCGGGCCACAGCTTCTCCGGCGTGTACGCCTTGCGAGGCGCCTTCGGCTTGATTTCGTACGACTTCGACTCCGGCTGCTCCGGCCCGATGAGGGGGTGGTGGCAGCGCAGGTACGTCTGGGCGAACGCGCGCACAGGCACCGGCTGCTTGGCCCCCAGCGCCAGCTCGAACAGGCGCTCCAGGCCCGCCGCCGCGTCCCCCGTGTCGCTGAAGTCCGCGGGCACCACGTACTCGAGCAGGTAGCGGTGCGCGAAGTCGTGCAGCGTCGGGTCCGCGCGCCGCGCCAGCGCCAGCAGCCAGGGCACCGTGAGCTGCCGCGCGGTGAACAGCTTGCGGTTGCCCAGGAGCGCCAGCGCCACGTGCCGGTGCTTCGCGCTGAAGACCAGGCCCTTCACCTTCTCCACGTCCAGCCCCGGCAGGCTGTCCGCGCGCTGCAGCCACGTGGCCACCTGCGAGCCGATGCGCGGGTGCGCCGCCTTGTCCAGGAGCCACTCCGGACCGATGGCCGCCGGCGCGTACGACGACAGCGCCTTCACCACCAGCCCCTCCACCGGGTACGGCTTCTTCGTCAGCCGCGGGTCCTCCAACAGCTCCTTCCAGAACGCCACCGGCATCTCCCCGGCCGCGTACTTGGACTGCACGTACCCCTTGGCCCAGTTGAGCTGCTCGGACGTGCCCAGGTACATGTCCCGCAGGAAGCCCGACGTCAGCTCCGCCCGGTCGAACGACTGCTCCAGCGACTTCGCCGCGAACGCCGCCGTGGCCTTGTAGGGCAACAGCCGCCCCAGCAGCTCCATCCCCAGCTCGCGCGGGTTTCGCTTCTCCAACGTGGCGGCCGCGAAGGCCTTCACGTCGTTCTCGCCCTTGGCCACCAGCTCCACCAGCCGCTCGGCGGACAAATCCTGCGCGTGCGCCCGGGCGTACTCGATGGCGTACGTGCGCGCCTTGCCACTGGGTGACATCAGCAGCGCGATGACCGCGTCGTGCAGGCCCAGCTCGCGCAGCTTGCTCTGGTGGAACTCAGGGGAGCCCTGCAGCGTCTCCACCAGGAAGTCGTGGGCGCTGGCCAGGGGGCGGCGCGCCAGCCGGTCCAACCACGCGGGCGTCACCTTGCGCAGGCTCTCCGGGAAGTCCTTGCGCAGGCCCTGGATGGCGAAGCGCGCGGCGGGGTCCGACATGCACGTGTCGAGCAGCCGCATCAGCGCGTCCGGCGAGCGCTTCCACGCCTCCGTGAACGCGCGCTGCTTCACCATGTCGCCCGGCGGCTGGATGCCGAAGGAGCCGCCCGTGTAGTTGCCCGTGCCGTGCGCCCAGATGTGGTTCGCCACCCAGACCGAGTACCAGGACGTGCCCTCCTCGTAGTGGCGCAGCACCTCCACGGCGAACTGCGGATACAGCTCCGGGACGGCGGCGCCCAGGTGCCGCAGGTAGCGCCACGCGCGGCGGCGCAGGTACTGGAGCGTCCCGCCGGAGACCTCGTGCTTGTAGGACTGCCGGCGCTCCACGTCGAAGCGCCACGCGAGCACGCCGAACAGCTCCGCGTCGTGGTCGGCCTCGGCCAGCTTGTAGATGCGCTTGAGCCCGCCCCACAGGCCGAACTTCAGGTCCGCGGTGGCCGCCAGCTTGAGCAGCACCGCCCGCGACGCGTGGGTGTTCTTGCGGTACAGCGACACCAGCAGGTCCGCCAGCGCCAGCCGCGCGGGCTGGGGCACGTCCTTCTGGGCCAGGAAGCGCTGCCACGCGTCCGCGGAGGCCTCACGCCGTGAGTCGCTGTCGTAGCGGGCCTGCGCCTGGGCGAGCGAGCGCAGCAGCTTCTCGAAGGTGAAGGCGTCCTTCGGCGGGGCCTTGCCTTCCTCCGGCTCCGGCTCCTCCTGCTCCAGGAGGGCAAGCACGGCATCGGCCAGGTCCGGTGACTCCGCCTGGGCCAACCGCTCGAGGTCTGCTGCGTTCAGCGCGTCGCTCGTCGACATGGGCCAGGGGACTTAGCACATGCCGCCACTGCTGGCAGTGTGCGCACGCCCGCGTCCAGGTCTTCTCGCTTTCGGATGTTCCGCGACTCGCAGGAAGCCCTCAATCCACGATGTCCACGCCGGTGCCGAACAGCGAGCGATTCTTGCGGTTGTCGAAGTAGGTCAGGTCCACCAGCAGCGCGGCGGCCAGCACCAGTTGACGCAGCCGGCCGTCGGTGCACGAGGGCTGGAACTCCAGGCTGAAGTTGTCCGCGTCGCTGAAGGTCTCCTGCAGCAGGCCGCTCCACTTCTTGCGGATGACGGCCACCTGCTCGCCGCGCTGGAGGATGCGGAACGTCCACGGCTTCCAGAAGGGCCCCTCCACCGTGGCCAGCACCGCGCCGGTGGGCGACACGATGTCGAAGCCCCGGCCGAACAAGCGGAAGCGCTGGACGATGTCCCCCATGGGCCGGCCATCCCACGCCGTCACCTCCGCGCGGGCGAAGAAGAGGTGCCAGGGCAGCTCCACCGCCATCGCCAGCGTGCCGCCCACCGTCATGCACTCCAGTCGGGCGCGGTAGAAGGGCCAGAAGTTCCGCGCCAGCCGCGACATCCAGCCCTCGCCCGTCTCGCCCACGTACACGGTGCCACGGCCGTCCTCGCCACAGACCTCGTACTTGTTCTTCCCCTCCCAGCCGATGAGGATCTCCAGCGCCTCGCGGAACTGGCGCATGCGCAGCGTGGCCGACGTCAGCACGGCCTCCAGCGACAGCCGCAGCTCCAGGCTCATGTAGCGCGGGTCTCCCGGAGCCCCCTTGCCCGCGAGCGCCTGCGCGGGCTCCTCGGGAGCGATGGACGGCGCGTCCCGGGGCTCGGAGCGTGCCTTGCGCGTGCCCCAGTCCAGCTCCAGCTCCGAGTCGGTGCCCCACCCTGGCTTGTCACCCATGGAAGCAGGGCTTAAGCGGCATCCCGCGCGGACGCAAACGCCTCACTCGGACTCCGAATCCTCCGCCACCTCGATGGGCTCCAGGGGGTGCCAGGTGGGCTGGACGTCGAGCGTGACGGCGCCGCTCGCGGGCAGGTCCACCTCGCCCCGATGCACCTGCTCCCGGCGCGTGTCGAAGTTCAGGCTGCTGAAGAAGAACGTGTAGTGCCCGGCGGGCAGCTCCTCGAACGTGGTGTCGGTGTGGGGCCAGGACTGGACCGCCAGCCTCCGGCCCAGCTGCTCCAGCTCCAGCAGGGACTTGGGCAACGGCACGTCGCCGGGGAACAGGTAGGTGTTCAGGATGGCCACGCGCTCGTTCATCATCATCGTCCCCCGCGCGGGGAGGTTGAGCTTCAGCGTCGTCGCGCCCGCCATCTCCTGGAAGTGGAGCACCTTGCGCTCGCTCGGGCCCAGGCGCACGCGCTGGGGGAGGAAGCGCACGGAGTCGCCCTGGAAGCTCATGTCCTCCCCGGGCGCGACGGCGTACTCGCCGGGCGGCAGGCCCGAGACGCGGAACGTCCCGTTGCCCCGCTCCACGTCCAGGGCGTCCTCGGGGGAGAGCAGGTTCACCACCTGGACGTGGGTGTCCACGGGGCGGCCCTCGCGGTCCTTCACGGTGCCCTCCAGGCGCGCGCCGGAGGACATGCGCAGCTCCAGCGGCGCGCTGCTGTCGCCCACCTGCTCGCTGAGCGGCAGGTAGTCCGGATGGGTGAGCGTCAACACGAGCGGCCCGGGCTCGAGGGGTGGGAGCTCGAAGGTGCCATCCGCGCGGGTGATGGCCGACGCGAGCGAGGGCGGTCCCTCGTCCAGGTCCTCCGAATCCTCGTCCCGGCGCGCCCCGGCGCCAGGCGACTTCACGTCCACCTCCACGCCCACCACCGGCGCGGAGGTCCGCGCGTCCAGCACGCGGCCGCGCAGCCGACGTCCGGCCTTGAGCACCACGTCGCCCAGGTCCAGGTCCTGGCCCCGGGGGACCTCCACCTGGCGCACCACGCGCGTGAGCCCCGGGGCATCGAGGGTCAGCCAGGTGGTGCCCGGCTGCTCCAGGGACACCTGGAAGGCGCCGTTGGCGTCACGGTAGGGCACGTCGTCGATGTTGAAGCGGGTGACGGGCGTGCCGTCCTCTCGCACCAGGCGCCCGCGGACTCCGCCCACGTAGCGCACCACCAGCCTCAGGTCCGTCACGCCCGCCTGCGCCTGCACGCCCGAGATGCGCCGGGGGTCGTCGACGTCTGTCGCCTCGTCCGCGCCGCGCAGCGTGTAGCCCGCCATCGTCAGGTCCACGCGGTAGCGCCCCGGCGACAGGTGCCCGAGCGTGAAGCGCCCGTGCTCGTTGGACTGGGCCTGCGCGGGAGGGGGCAGGGGCGCGTGGTGTGCGAACCGTCGCCGGCCCGAGTCGGGCTCGGTCAGCGGATAGGCGAAGACGCTCGCGCCGGGCTGGGGCGTGCCGGCCTCGTTCACGACGAGCCCGGAGATGGACAGGCCTCCGTCCATCCGCACCGTCACCGTCTTCGTCTCGGTGGCCGTCAGCGTCACGTCGACGGTGGCCTCCCTCACGCCGCTGTGCTCGAGCGAGGCGCGCAGGACGAACCGGCCCGCGGGCGCGCCCTCCAGTCGGAAGGCGCCCTGCGCGTCGCTGCGCACCCAGAGGGGCACGGGCTCCTCCTGGCCCGCGGGCGTCAGCGTGACGGCCACGTTCGGAATCGGGGTGTCCTTCAGGTCCACCACGGTGCCCACCACGCGCGCGCCCGGCTGCATCACCACGCGGACGTCCTGAGCGGGCGCCTCCACTTCCAGGGTGGTCGCGAGGAACCCCGGCACATCGGGCGTGAGCCGGTGGAGGCCGGGCGAGGGGAGGTTGAGCACGAATCGCCCCGCGTCATCCGTCAGCGCGTCGATGACCGGCCCATCCGCGAAGAGCGCGTCCGGGTCTCCATGCTCCAGGTCATGGGGCTTGCCGTCGCGTCGGCCCTTGGGCTGACGCAGCCACTTCATGGCGGAGAGGGTGATGTCCGGCAGCGGTGTGCCCGCCGCGTCGACCACGATGCCCTCGATGACGAAGGCCCGCTCCATCGTGAGCTCCACGGGGGGCGTGCGATGCGTGACCTCCACCTCGGTGGTCTCGGTGGGAAGGAAGCCCTTGGCCGACACCGTGAAGTGGTGGGTGCCCAGCGTCGCCTCTTCCAGCTCGAAGCGCCCGTCGGCTCCCGTGACGGCCTCCGTGTCGGTGTAGACGGTGCCGCGTGAGTTGGCGAGCACCGTGGCGCCCTCGATGGGCTGACCCGAGGTGTCGCGCACCACGCCCGTCACCCGCACGAGGGTGCCCAGGCGCACCGTCACCTCCGCCTCGGTCTGCTCCTCGTCGAGGGTCGTCTCCGCCTGTCCCTGGTGCTGGCCGTGACGGGCCTTCAGCACGTAGTCGCCCGGAGGCAGCCCCTCCAGGACGAAGCGCCCGCGCGCGTCCGTCTCGGCGGTGACGCGGGTGTCGACGACCTCCACGTGGACGTGGGCGACGGGCTGCTCGTCGAGGAGCACCTGGCCCACGATGTTGCGGGGCCGGTGGAGCACGATGTCCTCCGCCTCCAGCTCGTCGGGCGAAATCGCCCGCATGCACGGGCCGACCCGCTGGTCGTCGTCCACCTGGAGTCCGTAGGTGCTTGCGGGCAGAGGGCCCAGCGTGAAGCGGCCGTCGCTGTTGCTGGTCGTCTGGAAGAAGCGCGAGTGCGCGGTGTGGAAGAGCGTCAGCTTCGAGCCCGCCACGGGACGCAGGGCCTCGTCCACGACGCGGCCAGCGAAGACGACGCTCGGCTCGAGCACCAGCTCCACGTCCTCGGCGCCCGTCTTCACCTCCGTCGCGAGCGCGGCGCCCTTCGCGCCCACGGCCCACAGCGCGACGGTGCCCTCGGGGAGGTTGTGCACCTCGAAGGCGCCGTCCGCGTCCGTGGTGACGCGCACCACCACGGGCGTGTCGCCGCGGCCCGCCTGGATGAGGTCGCGCAGGGTGGCGAGCATGTCCGGGGCCTCGCACTCCGTCGCGGAGAGCGGGAGGTCGACGTCCTCGCCGCAGGGTCGCAGCGAGAGCGACTCGCCGGGGAGGGCGCGCGAGACGGAGAGCTCCACGCCCGACGCGGGGCTCTGGTCGGCGGCGAGCACGCGGCCCCGGAGGCTCAGCGTCCCGCGCACCTGGGCCAGCGGCGCGCTGAAGGAGGGGGTGCTGGAGGCCGGCGAGGTGGCGGGCTCGGGGGGCGACTCCTGGAGGAGGACGAAGGCCGCGCCCAGGGCGAGCACCGCGAGCGTGAGCGCCAGCACCAAGGGCCTTCGCATGGTTCCCTCCCCGTCGGAGGCCCACGGTAGCAGGGCTTCCGGCAGGAAGTCGCCAGGGGCTCAGGCGCGGGTGGGGAGCGCTTCCAGGCGGGCCTTCTCGGCGACGATGAGGTCGCGGACGTGGTCACGCAGCGCGGCGACGTCCTGGAAGCCCGAGGGGTCCACCGGAGGCATCACCTGCACGTGGCAGTGCGCGGAGGTCTCCAGCACCAGGCCGTGCTTGGGCAGGGTGCGCGCGGTGCCGGTGAGGACGATGGGGATGATGGGGCACTGCGTCTTGAGGGCGAGCGCGAAGGCGCCGTCCTTGAAGGGCTTGAGCTGGCCGTCCTCGGAGCGCGTGCCCTCGGGGAACATGAGGATGGGGACGCCGCGCGCGAGCCACGCCTCGGACTGGGCCAGCATCTTCAGGATGCTCGCCTTGTCGCCACGCACCAGCGGCACGTAGCGGTTGAGGTGCATGTTCCAGCCGATGAGGGGCAGCTTGAAGTTGGCGGCCTTGGAGACCCACTTGAAGGGGCGGTACAGGCCGAAGAGCACCAGGATGTCGCCGAGCGACTCGTGGTTGGACACGAGCACCGCGGCGCCCTTCCACGGCAGGTGCTCGCGGCCGTCCACCTTCAGGTGCCACAGCGGATTCACGTAGAAGTAGAGCTGCGCCCAGAAACACGAATACAGGTGCAGCACGAGCCCGTTCCGGTCGAAGGGCGTGGTGAGCGCCCACACCACGACGGCCCCGAGGAAGAGCAGCAGGCTGGAGATTCCGAGGAACGTCCAGAAGACGATGGAGAACAGGAGTCGAATGGCGCGCAGTGTGCCACAGGCTCGCGAGGGGGGAAGCAGGGAGTTGGACGCGCCCGTCATCCCGCTCTGCGCGCGGCGGAGGCGTCGTGGGCGTCGAGCACGAGCAGGCGCGCGCCCTCGGCCTCGAACAGGGCGCGCAGCCAGGGGTGGCAGGTGAAGGCAATGACCTGTTGTTGCTCGGCGAGCCGGGCGAGCAGGTGGATGGCGCCTCGGGCCCGCGTGGGGTCGAAGTTCACCAGGATGTCATCCACGATGAGCGGCAGCGCGCCCCGCGTCTCTCCGAAGTCGCGGACCACGGCGAGCCGGAAGGCGAGGTAGAGCTGCTCACGGGTGCCGCGCGAGAGCTGGGCGGCGGGCCAGTCGCGCTGACCGTCGCTGACGCGCAGCTCGCGCTCGTCACCGGCGGGGATGAACACGCGGCGGTAGCGGCCCTCGGTGAGCAGCGCGAAGTGCTCGGAGGCGAGCTGCACCACGCGGGGCTGCTGCTCCTCCTCGAAGCGATGGCGGGCGCGGTTGAGCAGGGCGAGGGCCAGCTTGTCCTCGGCGTAGCGGGTGGCGAGCTCGGCGACCTTGGCGCGGAGGGTCTCCTCCTGGATGCGCAGGCGTGAGAGCAGGTCGTCGTTCTCCCACTGCTCCAGCTGGTTCTGCGTGGCGCCCTGCTCGGTGAGGACGTCCTTGAGCTTCGCCTGCGCCTCCGAGTGACGCGAGCGCACCTGCTCCAGTGTGCTGCGCAGGCCGTCCGCGCCGCCGAGGGAGCGGAGGGCCTCGCGGACCTGCGTGTCGGAGAGCCCGGTGCGGGCCTCGATGCGCTGGGCCAGCTCGCGGGTCTGTCGGACGAGCTCGGCGTGGCGGCGTGCCTGCACGGCGCGACGACGGAAGGTCTCCTCGTCACCACCGCCACCTTCGTGGAGCAGGGCGGCGAGGGCGGCGTCCTCGGACTGACGGAGCGTGTCGAGGCGCGCCTTCTCCTCGCGCAGCTCGCGACGACGCTCGTCCACGGCGCGCCGCTCGGTCTCGCGCTCGCGGTCCGCGTCGAGGGCCGAGTTCACGCTCGCGACGAGTGCCTCCGTGGTCCTGGCGGAGAGGAGGTCCTCGTCGTGGAACGAAGCACCGTCGAGCGTCGGAGGGATGCGAGCCGCGCGGAGGCCCGTCGTGCTGGACGCCGTGAGGGTCACGGGCGACGAGGCCTCGGTCGACGCCTCGCGGCTCGACGAGCCCGAAGCGTTTCGCAAGGACGTGGGTGAGTCCGCCGTCCTGGTGAAGTGAAGGGCGCCTTCGTGGGTCGGAGTTCCGTCTGGCGACGCCGGACCCGTCAGCGCGTGGGGGCGCTCCGTGCCGCTCGCGGCGAGTGCCACGGGCGTATTCAGGGACAAGGACCCGGTCGGCGCATCGAGGCCCGACGAGACGGACCCCGCCTGGGTGCGCCCGGACGCGTTCGTGAACAGTCCCCTCGTCAGCTCATGGAGCCGCGTCACCACCGCCGCGCAGGTGTCCTCATCCGCGTTGACGGCGGCCTCCTCGGCGCTCACGTCCTGCCAGCGCTGTCGGAGCGCGGAGGCCTCCCGCCACAGCGTCAGCGCCGCGGGCGCGGGCAATCCCGAGGGGAACTTCCGTGACGCCAGGCACACCGCGAGCTCGGCGTTCAGCGTCGCGAGCCGCCCCTCATGTCCATGCAGTGTCTCGCCCGCCTGTCGCTCATCACGCGAGGCCACATCCTGGCTGGCACGCAGCACGTCCCGCTCGCGCAGCAGCACCTCGCGCCGTCCCGCCTTCTCCAGCAGATCCGCCAGTATGCCCTCGCGCACGGTGATGTCCGCGAGCGTCGCCAGCGGCGCGAGCCCCGCCTCCATCGACGCCGTGAGCAGCTCCCGATGCAGCACCTCCTCGCGAGCCGCCAGTCCCGCGAGCGTCGCGCGGAGCCGCTCCTCCGTCTGCTGTCGCTCCCGCAGCCGCGCCGCCTGCGCCGCGCGCTCCACATCGCGAGCCGACTCCACGCGCCGCCGAGCCAGCTCCACCAGCCCCGTGAGCAGCAGCCCACCCGCGAGGCACATCGCCCCCGCCGCCGTGCCACCCATCAACCACGCGCCCACGGCCAGCGCCACCACGATGGCCGCGGCCGCCGGCACCCACCACACCGGAATCACCGCGACGTTCGGCGCCCCAGGCCCCACGCCGGAACTGCGTGAGCCCTCGAGCTGTCGCCGGGTCTCCTCCTTCTTCTCCCCCAGCCGCTCCAGCTCGCCGCGCACATCGCGCATCCGACGCGAGCCCGCCTGCTGTTGCCGCACATGCGAGGGCCGCACATCCGGCAGCTCCGCGAGCTCCGCCTCCAACCGCGCGAGCACCCCATCCAACCGCTCCCGCTCGGAGCGAGCCCGCCCCCAGGCGGCGAACGACTCCCGCCGTCCCGTCTCCTCCGCCTCCAGCCGCGTCGACAGCGACTCCAGCCCCGCGCGAGCCCCCGCGCTCAAGTCGAGCCCCATCAACCCCACGCCATCGACGCCGAGCCCCAGCTCCTCCAGCGACATCTCCACCTGACGCCGCTTCACCCGCAGCGCCGCGCGCCGGGCCGGCAGCGCGCGAATCCGCTCCGAGTGCTCCGCGTACGAAGCCAGCGCCGAGCGCAGCGCCTCCTCCCGCCCATGCACCGGCGAAGGCGTGGACAACCGCGTCAACTCCGCCTCGGTGGACGACAGCTTCTCCGCGAGCCGGGCCACCTCGCCGCGATAGCTGCGACTGCGCTGGAGCGCATCCTCCAGTCGCGCCTCGCCACCCTCGGGGAAGGTCTCCAGGGACGGCAGGCCCTCCAGCTCCGCCCGGGCCTCCGCCAGCGTGGTGACCTCGCTCAGCGCCGAGGACAGTCGCTCCAGCCGCTCCAGCTCGCGCCCGTCCTCCAGGACCCGAGTCTCCAGCCCGACGAGCTCCCCGCCCAGCGCCTCCAATCGCTCACGCCTCGCGAAGTAGAGCGCGGGCCGGTTCCCCTGCTCGCGGAGCTGCTCCTGGACCTCCTCCAGCTCACGGAGCTTCACGTTCAGCTCGGGGTTCGTCCCGCTCGGCTTGTAGATCCGCTCGGCGCTCTTGCTCAGCGCGGACATCGCCTCCGGCAACCGCCGGGCCCCGCGCATGCTCGCGGCCACCAGCGCATCGGAGGCACCCCGAGCCTCCGTGAGCTGCTCGAAGCCCGCGAGCTCCTCCAGCCGGAAGGCGAAGACATCGAAGTACAGCTCCCGCGTGACATGTCCCCGCGCGTCCTTCAGGCGCTCCTCGGACACGGGCTCGCCATCCGCCCCGAGCACCGTCAGGCTCTCCGCCTTCCGTCCGCGAGGCGTCGCCATGCGCCGCACCGTCAACGGCCCCGTCGCCGTGAGCAGCCGCAGCTCACCGCCGAAGGGCGTGTCCTCCTCGGAGGGCGCATACCGCTCCGGATGCCCGCGCTTCTCGAAGCCGAACAGCATGGCGCGAAGGAAGGCGAGCAGCGTGCTCTTGCCGGCCTCGTTCGGCCCGTACATCAGGTGCAGCCCGGGGCCCAGCTCCAGCGACAGCTCGGAGAAGTGCCCGAAGCGTCGCACCCGCAGCGAGTCGATGCGCAAGCCCGGCTTCATGCCCCGTCCTCCTCGTGCAGCGCCTCGACGCCCAGCAGGCTCGCGCGGGACACCCACTCCTTGCGAGGCGTCTCCAGCACCTCCACACCCAGGCGCTTCAGCTTCTGTCCCAGGCTGCCGAGCGCCTCCTCCTCCCACAGGCGCGTCAGCGCCCCCGGGTCCTCCTCCAGCGCGCGAGCCTCCTCCAACAGCGTCCGAGCGAAGCCGCCCTCCGCCGTGAGCGCATCCCAGTCCAGCTCGGGACGGCTCGAATCCCGCAGCGACTCCAGCAGCACCGGAGGATGGCCCGCGGCCAGCTTCGCGCGCAGCCCTTCTTCCAATTGCGAGAGCGCCCCCGGGCGAGCCAGCTCCCGGTGCAGCGGCCCACGTCCCGTGAGCACCACGCGCACCGCGTGCCCGTCCAGCTCCTGCGCACACGCCGCGTCCACGGCCTCGCTCAGCGTGCCCATCAACCCATCCAGCGTGGCCACGCCGGTGAGCGGCACCTCCACCCGATGCCAGCGCACCGTGTCCACGGGCACGAAGCGCCGCCGCGTCCCGCCGTCCTCCACCTCCACCAGCACGCAGCCGCGCTCACCGGTCTCCAGCACGTGCCGACCCTGCGGATTGCCCGGGTACACCGCGAGCCCGCCGCCGGGGAGCGTCAGCTCGCCGCGCGTGTGCACGTGTCCCAGCGCCCAGTAGTCCAGCCCGCGCGAGCCCAGCCCCGCGGGAGTGCAGGGGGCGTAGTTCGCATGGCCCTCGGCGCCGCCCAGGTTCGCGTGCAGCAGGCCCACGCTGAAGCCCTCGCCGGTGCGACGGAAGCGCGAGGACAAATCATCACGCACCTCCACGTCGGGATACGAGACACCCTGCACGCGGCACAGCCGGCGGCCCTCGCGCCGCACCTCCGCCTCCTCCCAGTCCGGACCGAAGACCTTCACCGAGGACGGCAGCCCGAGCGTCCCCGTGTCGCCGCTGAGCGGATCATGATTCCCGTGGACGATGAACGCCTCGATGCCCGCGACGTGCAGCCGCTCCAGCTCGCGGCGCAGGACGAGCCGCGCGCGCACGGAGCGGTCCTTCACCTCGAACAAGTCTCCGGCGAGCAGGAGGAAGGTGACGCGCTCGCGCAGGCACAAGTCGACGATGCGCGCCAGGGCGCGGAAGGTTGACTCCTGGAACCGGGTCAGCAGCGGGCCGTGAGCGGCGATGCCGCGGAAGGGAGTGTCCAGGTGCAGGTCGGCGGCGTGGACGAACTTGAAGTGCATGGCGGGCCCCGCACCGTACCTGAAGCACGGCGCGGCTCTCGTTTCCAGCCCGCAGGACGCACGCGCGATGTCCGACAGTCGCGAGGCGGCTACTCCTGGGGGACGTCGAGCCTCCGCCACGCGAGCTGTAGCGTGCGAGACATCGTGCCACTTGCCGGGATGTCCAGCTCCTCGGTGTGGTAGCGACCGGGCGCGTCGGGCGTGAGGAAGAAGACGGTGACCCTGCCCTGCGGGACATGGGCGAACACCACCTCGGTGTCCCCCATCTCGTAGGAGCCGGAGAAGCCCTGGAACATGACCTGGCGGAGCACGGCGGGACTCGTGGGCGGAGGCACGCTGCCGGGCACGAGCGCCATGTCCACGCCCTGGTCCGTGGGCACGCGCAGCCTCACCGTGGCGCCGCCCGCCGCGGGCTTGAAGTGCACGGACACCTCTCCGCTCGAGGGCACGTCCACCTGCTGTGGCAGGTAGGCCAGGGTCCGGCTCTGCCGACCGCGAGGCTCCATCTTCAGCGTGTACTTCCCGGGGTTGAGCGCGCTCGCCTTGCCAGCGCCGTTCTCCAGGACGATGGCGCCCTCGGCGCCCGGGCCCTGATAGGAAACGAAGCCGTCGATCTTCTTCCCCTGCGCATCGCGCGCCGTCACGTTCAGCCGCGCGCCGGGGTCCATGCGCACCGTCACCTCGGTCTGCGAGGCGTTGATGGGGACGCGCTGCTCGCGGTAGCGCTCATGCAGGAACAGCCGGAGCGTGAGGGGGCGGGCCTCCAGCTTGCCCAGGTCGAAGCGGCCGTCGCGGTCCGTGGTCTTCAGGACGAGCTGCCGGGGAAAGTTGATGCCCTCGTCGCGCAGCTCGCTGTCGAGCGCCACCAGGACGTTCTCCGCGGGCTCGCCCGTCGTCGCGTCCAGCACGACGCCCGTGAGCGCGCGGCCCGCCTCGAGCCGGATGTCCCCCAGGTCGACGTCGGCCGACGCCTCGCCGCCTTGCACGGCGCGAGACACGGGGGGCAGCCCCTCCACGGTGAAGATGAACTGGGTTTGTCCTACCGTGGAGGGGTTGGGGAGCGAGAAGGTCCCGTCCTCGGACTCGAGCTGTTGCGCGTTGACGCGGAAGCGGGGGATGGGCGCGCCGTCGGGGCCGAGGAGGCGACCTTTGACGTGCGAGTGCCGCTTCATCACGAACCGGGCCTGCTGCGTGTCGGCCTGGATGAAGAGGTCCTCGGAGCCCGTCGCCGCTGGACTGGAGGAGGGCGTGGAGCGCTCCGGCAGCAGGGTGTAGCCGTGCTTCGTGGCGGCGAGCCTGTACCCGGTGGCCTCCAGGTGTCGGAGCACCGCGCGTCCGTTCGCGTCCGTGCCGACGCCCGAGGCGAGCCGATGCATCTCCGAGTATTGCTCCTCGGAAGTGGGGGCCAGCGGCCTGGCTTGCACCAGGGCCTTCTCCACGGGCTGTCCGGAGGTGTCGACGACGAGCACCTCCACGGAGCGCTCCTCGGGCAGTCGCATCGTCACCTTCGCCACGGCGCCGTCGCGCACCTCCACCTCGGCCTGGACCTTGCGGTCCACGCTGGGGGACGACCGCCTCGCGAAGATGCGGTAGCGCCCGGGGGCGATGCCCTGGCGACGGAAGATGCCCTGGTCATCCGTGCCCATCGTCTCCAGCGGTTCTTGCGCGTCGTCGTCCGCGTCCATCCGCCCCAGGACCACGTGGAAGCGCGGCATGGGTTGTCCTCGTGCGTCCATCACGATGCCTTCGACGGAGCCGCCGGCGCTCAGCGTCAGGAGCACGTCCTTGGCGGGGGCGGGCGTCGACAGGGTGAACGGGACGAAGCGCTCGCTGAAGGTGAACACCTTGTAGTCGCCGGGCTCGGTGGCATCGAGTACGAAGGAGCCGTCCTCGGCGGAGAAGGTGCTCTCCTGGGGCTCGAAGTCCCCGGCGTGCTCGACGATGCGGTGCAGGTGGAGCTTGATGCCCGCGAGCGGACGTCCCGCGCCGTCGACGACGCGGCCGGTGACGGACGTGGCGCGTGTGAGGGTGAAGTCCTGGGAGCGCATGCTGGAGGCCATGACGCGCTCCTCGGCACGGAACATGTCCACGTAGCCGTCGGCCTCGATGGTGAAGTCCCAGCCTCCGGGAGCGACGGGCCCCGCGCGGTAGCGGCCGTCCGGGCCGGTGAGGGTCTCCAGCTCCTCGACGCGTGAGCGGTCCGTGGAGCGGAGCTTCACGCGGGCCTTGGCCACGGGGGCGCCCTGGTCGTCAGTGACGCGTCCCTCGACACCGAGCGCCTCACCGAGGTTCAGTGTCACGGGGGACGAAGGCGTCTTGCCCAGCTCCACCAGGGCGCGTGCGTACTGGCCTTCGTGTTCGGCGGTGAGCCGGTAGTGACCGCTGCCGGGCTCGAAGGTGAAGCGGCCTTGCGCGTCCGTCTTCGCGCGCAGCGGCGGCTTGTCCTCCATGACCTTCTCGCGGGAGGCGAGCACCTCCACGTCCTTCACGGGAGCGCCATTCGAGAGGACGCGCCCGGTGAGGGTATGTCGACGGCTCAGTCGGAGTTCGTGAGGCTCCTCGCGGAGCTGGAGCCAATCGAGTGTCGGACTCCAGTCCTGTTTCGCGGCGAGGACGACGTAGGAGTCGAAGGGAAGGGGGCCGAGCTTGAAGTGGCCCCGGGCATCGGTGGTCGTGTCGAAGAAGCGCGTGTTGCGCCAGCTGGCGAGCGTGATGGCGACGCCCGGCACGGGGGCGCTGTCCTCATCGAGGACACGACCGGACATGAACAGCGGGTCGTCGAGCACCAGCGAGACGCCGCTGCTCCCGGCGGGCACACCCATGCGAGTCCCCGCGCCCTGGGAGGAGAGCGCGAGCAGTGTCTGGGGGCCTTCGGGCAGACCTTCGAGGACGAAGGAGCCGTCCTCGGAGGACAGCGCCTCCGCGTGCACGGGGGCCTCGCCCTGACGCGCGAGCAGCAGGGAGACGAGGATGCTCTCCGAGGCGGGCATGCAGTCGACGAGCATCCGGGTCGCCCAGGGCTCCTGGCTCAGCGCGTCGTGACGGGAGAGCAGCTCCTTGGGGCAGCGCGTCGCGGACAGTGTCTCACCGTCCTCGGGCCAGGACGCGGAGACGCGCGCACCGGCGACGGGCTTGCCCGATGTGTCCACGACGGTGCCGCGGAGGGTGAGCCCGGCACTGGAAGGGGGCAGGGGAGCGGACGTGCGAGGCAGCGTGTCGTGCGCGGCGCGAGCCTGCCCCGTGGGAGCGCGAGGAGGAGCCGAGGGCTCACCGCTCCACGGCCGCCACACGAGGAGCACGAGGACTCCGATGATGAGGATGCTGCCCCCCACGAACCACCTGCGCATGTACGAGCTCCGGCTGCTGACGTCGACTCAGGATAGCAGCTGGAGCCCCAGGGACCGTGTCAGGAGTGACGAGCCTCAGGGCGAGTCTAGCGAGGCGCTTTCCTGTGGAACCTCTTCCCGCGGAGAGGTGTCGCGCTCCGGAGCGACGCCGCTCATCCACACCGTGACTTCCTGCTGTGTCGAATCCACCTGCGTTCGCTGCTCCAGGTGCGTGTCCTGCTGTACGCTCGAACGGAGCGTGAGCGGACGCAGGGGCACACTGCGCAGGATGAAGTGTCCCTGCCAGTCGGAGGTTTCTTGGCGACCCAGCTCGTAGTCGGTGCCGTCGCCGGGTCTCTCACCGTCGAGGCTCACCCTGACATTGGATAAGGGCTCGCCCGTGCGAGCATCGCGGACCACCCCTCGAAGCTCACGGCCCGCTTCCAGTCGAATCTCTCCCAGGTCGTCATCGGGGCCCTCTCGCCCGCCCTGCACGACTCGCGCGACCTTGAGCATGCCCTCCGCATGGAAGACGAGGCGTTCGCGGGGCCCGTCGGGTTTTGGTACGCAGAACGAGCCGTCCGGTGAGGTCACCCACGTGTTGTCGGCCTGGAACTTGCGCACGGGGGCGCCGGTGGGACCTACAAGCCGCCCTCGCACATGGGCGTATCGTTTCATCACCAGGCGCAGTTGCTTCACCTCCGTTCCGACGAGGATGCCCCCCTGGCTGGGGATTCCTTCCGTGGAGTACTCCGGGAGCAGTCCATGACCCTCGAGGACCGCGTTCACCAGATGGTCCGTGTCGCGCAGTCCCTGGAGGACGAAATTCCCCGTCGCATCGGAGAAGACTTTGGACGGCGCCCTGACACCGTAGCCTCGGGTGATGACCTCCACTTCTTCGTTCTCTCGGGGCCAGGCTTGGATGGAGGCCCCCTGGATGGGACGGCCCGACGTGTCGACGATGCGCCCCTCCAACGCGTGCTCGGCGGGGAGCTGCAAGTCCACCTTCGAGATGGAGCCTTCGTGTACTTCCACGAGGGCCCAGACCATGCGCTCCACGCGGTGCGTGACCTGCTCTGCTTGCACGCGGTAGCGCCCCGAGGGGATTCCCCCGAGTGAGAACTGGCCGTGTGGATTGGTTTCCGGCGTGCTCGGGGATGCGGTGGCGCCGACTCCATTCTCTGGGGTGACGGAGACGGCGAAGCCCGAGAGCGGCAGCCCCCGAGAATCCGTGAGCGTTCCCTCCACCACGCCTCCCGCGCTCAAGGTGATACGGAGGTCCGTCATCGGAGCTCGGGCCGTCACGCTCGTCTCGAGGAAGCGGTGGCTTCGCGCGGTGACCTGGAACTCTCCGGGGGAGGAGACATCCAGCATGAACGAGCCGTCCGGAGTCGTGCGGCTCTCGTCATGCAGCTCGTGGTCTGCGTCATCCAAGCGCTTCAGGTACAAGGCCACGTCGCCCACGGGCTGCCCTGCGGCGTCCACCACATGACCGGAGATGGAAGTCGCGCGCCTCAGGAAGAAGTCGTGCGTGCCCTGGTCCGAGGTCAAGGTGCGCTCATCACCCGTCATGTCGATGTGGCCCGGCGAATCGATGCTGAACATCCACTCCCCCGGCTCCACGGGGCCCACGCGATAGCGCCCCGCTTCGTTCGTCGTGGTCTCCAGGGTCCTCCATCGCAGCTCCCGTGACTGCAACCTCACGCGTGCACCCGCCACGGGGCCTTCCGAGCCGACGGCGAGCACCGAGCCCTCGACCTGGAGCGCATCGCCCAGTTTCAGCACCACCTCGGATGGGCGTGTCGTGTCCACGGTGACGCGCGTGAGCGCGGACCGCCCCTCACGCTTCGCGGTGAGGAGGTACGGACCCGCGCTCACCTCGAGTTCGAAGTATCCACCTGAATCCGTGGTCACCCGGAAGGGCCGTGGCTCGGAGGTCGACGCCTCCGTCGGGACGGCGAGGACCTCCACCCCCTCCACGGAGACATCGCCGGACACCACCCATCCTGAGAGCCTGTGTGAACGGTGCAGCCGCACCTCCAGCGGATCCGCTGGGGCGCGTGTGTGCTGGAGCGTGGGCCGCCAGCCCTCTTTCGAGGCGAGCAGGAGATAGGTGTCGTGTGGAATCGGCCCGAGCTTGAACTCACCCCGGACATCCGTGCGTGCATCGAAGAAACGCGTGTGTCGAGTGCTCACCACCGTGAGGGAGACTCCGGCCAGGGGAGCGTCGCCCTCTCCCAGGACCTGCCCCTGGATGAAGGTCGGTGGTTCCAGCATCAGTTCCACGTCCTGGCTCCCCGCGGAGACGCCCGTGCGAGACACGGCGCCGTGCTCGGAGAGCGCCAGCAAGGCCTGGTGCCCCTCGGGAAGGTCCTCCAGGACGTAGGAGCCGTCCTCGGCGGAGCGCGTCTCGGCATGAACGGGGGCCTCACCCAGGCGCGCGAGCAGCAAGGACACCAACGTGTCCTCGGTCCGAGGCAGACACTCATCGAGGAGCCAGGGGGAAGTGGGCTCCTCGTCCAGGCGCGCCCACGACGGGACATCCCCTGGAGGACACGGAATCGTCGACAGCGTCTCACCTTGCTCGGGCCATGACGCGGAGACGCGAGCCCCCGCCACGGGCCTGCCCAGTCCATCCACCACGGTGCCTCGGATGGCCAGGCGGGTGCGCGGACGGGGCTGGGGCGGAGACCTGCGAGCAAGGCCCTCGAAAGAGGCCTCGCTCCGCTGCGCCGCCTCTTCCCGCCGAGTCTCCGACGGCGCGTCCTCCCCCCACGGCACCCCAGCGAGGAGCACGAGCACCCCGGCGGCGATGCCTCCCACAATCCATCCACGCATGACGGGCTCCGGTGGTCCGACGTCCAGGCGTCAGGATTACGACCGGTGCCCCCGCGACTTCCTCACGACATCTTCATGACTTCCTCACGGCTGGCTCGCGGCGACCCCGAACGTCCGCCAGACGGGCCGCACCGTGTGAGACATCGTGCCGCTCGCGGGAACGTCCAGCACCTCCGCGTGGTACCGGTCGTCCTCGGGCCCCATGAAGAAGAGGGTCGTCTTCCCCGTGGGCACATGGGTGAAGGTGAAGACGTGCTCCGTGTCGTCCCCTCCAAGCTGCCCTTCCTGTCCCAGGCTCATCCACCGCTGGAGGTCCTCGGAACGCTCGGGCAGCGGCGGGGTGCCGTGGACCAATCGCAGGTACGTGTTCCCGTGGAAGGCGACGCGGACCGTCAGCGTGGAGCCCTCGGTCACGGGTTGGAGGAGCACGGACACCTCCCCACTGTCGGGGACCTCCACGGCTTGCGGCAGGTAGTTGAGGGCGCTGTCCTTCTTGCGCGCCCCTTCCGCCTTCAGCAGGTAGCGACCCGGCGTGAGCCCTCCCATCTCCATGCGGCCCTTGTCCAGGACCGCCCAGTCCGAAAATCCCTCGGGCCCCTGGACGGTGACGGTTCCGTCGAGCGGCGCACCTCGGAGGTCCACCGCCTTCGTGAGCAGGCGAGCGCCGGGCTGCAGCCGCACCGTCACCTCCTGCTGCGAAGCCTCCACCGTCACGCGCTCCTGGCGGTAGACCCCGCGCTGGCTCGCGAGGAGCGTGAGCGTCCCGGTGGTCACGGGCCCCAGCTCGAAGCGCCCCGCCGAGTTCGTCAGGCCGTGCGCGACGGTCCGCTCGTTGACGTGCACCTCCAGGATGGCGCGAGGCAGGGGCGCTCCCGTCCGTGCATCGACGACCACGCCCCGCAGCGTCCGTCCCGCCCCCAGCCGAATCTCCCCCAGGTCGATATCCGGTCCGTCCAGGCCGCCCTTCACCTCGCGCATCGCCGAGAGCAATCCCTCCGCCTCGAAGGTGAAGAGGGTGACCTCGGGACCCTCACGATTGGGCACCGAGAAGGTGCCATCCTCGGACGTCACCCGAATGGAATCGACGTTGAACTCGGTCACGGGCGCGCCCTCCGGCCCGACGACGCGTCCCCGCACGTGGGCATGCCGCTTCATCACCAGCCGCACCTGCTTCACGTCGGCAGGGGCGACGACCAGGCCGTCCTCGAGGAGCACCCCCGTGGATTGCTCCGGGCTCAGCGCGTAGGCCAGGTGCAGGGCGGTGAGCGAGTGCTTCTCCCGCCCCATCCCTCGAATCAGGAAGCGTCCGTCCGCGTCGGTCTCGACCCCGCTCGGTGGCCCATGGCGATGGCGCGAATGGACGAGCACCAGGCCGCCCTGGGGGTTCGGCGCGAGCGAGTGGGCCCGGACGAAGGCCCTGCGGATGGGAGCCCCCGAGCCATCGACGACGATGCCCTCCAGGTTGCGCTGCTCGGCGAGCCGCAGGTCCACCTTCGTCACCTCGCCCTGACGGACCTCCACCTCGGTGGAGACCTCCTGGTTCACGCCGTCCGTCACCTGCTGGGCCACGATGCGATAGCGCCCCGGAGGAACGCCCTTGCGCGAGAAGCGTCCCTCGGACGTCAGGCCCCGCGCGGTCAGTATCTCACCCGGCTCTTCGGTCTCCAGGGGAGCGACGTACACGGTGAACCCGGAGAGCGGCAGGCCCCGGGCATCGGACAGCGTCCCCGCCACTTCGCCACCGGCGCGCAACGTGACGAGCACATCCCGAGCGGGAGCCGTCATCTTCAATCGCTGGGTGACGAAGCGATAGGTCTGCGGGATGAGCTCGTACTCACCGGGGGCCGATGCATCCAACACGAACGCACCGTCTGAGTCGGTGAGCGCGGTCTCCTGCGTCACGTAGTCCACCGGGTCCTCGAGCCCGGCCTGCTCCAGGTTCAAGTGGATGCCCGCGATGGGATGGCCCGCTTCGTCCACCACGCGTCCGGAGATGGAGGCGGCGCGCTCCAGCGTGAAGTCATGACGGCTCGAACCCGGAGTCAGCTTGAGCTCCTGTCCATGGGGCAGGTCGATGTATCCGCGAGCCTCGACGAGAAAGTCCCACGGGCCCGGCTCCACGGGGCCCAGTCGATAGCGTCCATCGGTACCCGTGGTGGCCTTCAGCTCGCGATGGGGAAGCAGCTGGGAGGTCGCTGTCACGACAGCCCCTGCCACCGGTTCGCGGTGAGTCGCGCCGAAGACCGAGCCCTCGACATGGAAGGCCTCGCCCAGGTTCATCACCACCTCGGCGGGTGGCGTCTTCTCCACCGTCACGCGCGCGAGCGCATGGCGTCCTTCCCTCTCCGCGGTGAGCACATACACGCCCGGGTCCAGCTCGAACGCGAAGCGCCCCTCCGGGTCCGTGCGCAGCTTCAGCGGAAGCTCCCCCTCCCCACGGACCGCGACCACCTCCACGTCCTTCGCGGGGGCGCCCGAGGACAGCACCCGACCGGTGAGCGCGCGTGGCCGCGACATCCGAATCTCCAGGTGCTTGTCCAGATAGAGCTGGTCGGCGAGCACGGGAGGCCAGCCCTCCTTCGTCGCGAGCACGACGTGGCTGTCCGCGGGGAGCGGCCCCACCTCGAAGCGTCCCTGCGCATCGGTGCTCGTATCGAAGAAGCGCGTGTGCTGGTGGCTCACCACCAGGATGGAGACCTCGGCCAGGGGCGCGTCGTCCTCGTCCACCACCTGCCCTGACACCCGGGGGCGATGCTCGACCACCAGCTCCACGTCCTCGCTCCCGGCGGGCACGCCGGGTCGCGAGGCCGCGCCTTGCTCGGAGAGCGCGAGCAGCGCCTGCGGCCCCGAGGGCAGCCCCTCCAACACGAAGGTGCCGTCCTCGGCGGAGACGGTCTCCGCATGGACGGGGGACTCGCCCTCGCGCGCCAGGAGCAGCGAGAGGACGGTGTCCCGGGTCCTCGGCAGACAGTCCGCGACGTTGTCCTGGCGCGTGGTCTCCACGAGCAGCTCCGGACGGGAGCCACCCTCCCAGGGGCACGGCAGCGTGGACAGCGTCTGTCCGTCCTCGGGCCACGACGCGGAGACGCGAGCGCCCGGCACGGGACGACCGAGCCGGTCCACCACGGTGCCGCGGATGGACAGGCCCGCGCGCGAGGGCGGCAGGGGCGTGGACGTGCGAACGCGCCCGGCGCGCTCGGAACGCGTGCGAGCCGCGGAGGCGCGCTCACGCGTGGGGGTGGGCTCCTCGGAGCGCCACCATCCCCAGGCGAGGAGCACCAACACCCCCGCGATGCATGTCCCCACAATCCACCCGCGCATGAAGACTCCGGCTGACCGACGTCGCGGCGTCAGGATAGCAGCCGGAGCCCACCTCGCGCGGAAGGTGCGCTACCGCATCTGGCCGCTGCCGGCGTCGGTGCCCTGCATCTGCTGCTGGCCGTTGCCGTAGTCGCCGCTGCCGCCGGTGCCCTCCTGGTGCTGCAGGGCATCGCGGTTGCGCCCCGAGCCGCCCATGGCTCCGGAGTTGTCCTCGCGGCTGCGCTCCCGGCAGCCCGTCGCCATCAGCGTCGCCGCCACCGCCACCACCGTCATCCATCGCGTGAAGGTCTTCATTGCGTGCCTCCTTTCAGGCTCGCCCAAGGCTGGGGGCGCACCCGGCGGGGCGCACGATGGACGCTGACGCTCGGCTCCACGTCCGCCCCGGACCCGGGGGCTTCCGGGAGTGTCTCCACGTCGCGAGAACCGTTGCTCAGTCCTCGCGACGCAGCACGAGCAGGCCGTACTCGAGTCCTCCATCCATCAACGCCTGCTGGAGTCGCAGGTGCTCGCGGCGGGACTCGCTCCGGGCGAGCACGCGCGTGGGAGGTTGTCCCGGCGTCGAGAAGCGCTCGTGCGCGAGCAGCTCCAGCGTGAGCGACCAGAACCCCACCGCGCGCCCGGACACGTCGTCACGCACCTCCAGCTCCAGCCCGGCTGAGTGCGCGGCGGACAGGTACTCATCCACGGCGCCGATGCGCGTGCGCCAGTACCGGTCGAACGGCGCGGCCAGCTCCGGTCGCCCCAGGAAGCAGTCCGCGAGGGCCAGCACGCCCCCGGGACGCAAGAGCGCGCGCACCCGGCGGAACCACTCCGCGCGAGGCAGGTAGCTGCTGCTCTCCACCGCCACCACCGCGTCGAAACACGCGCGCCCCGGCACCGCCAGCGCGTCACAGTGCATCGGCTTCACCCGTGCGCCCACGCCCTCGATTTCGGCGAACGTGCGCACCAGCTCCACGTGCGAGGGCACGTTCGTCACCGCCGTCACCCACGCCCGATGCGCGGAGGCCCAGTACAGCGCGCCGCCGCCCAGGCCGCAGCCCACGTCCAGCACGTCGCCGCCGTCGGGGAAGCGCCCCACCGCGCGCGCCAGCTCCGCGAGCAGCGCCTCCTGGGACGCATGCACGCGCTCGCGCACCAGCGGCTCGGGCTCGCCGGGTGGGGGCACGTCATCCACCAGGCCCACGTGGAAGTGCACGCGCGGACCGGGGCCATAGCGGCGGAGGATTCGCTCGGTCTTCTCTTCGTAGTAGGCGGCCACGGCGTCGTGGCGGGCTTCGGACCGTGGGGGGTCGACCCTCATGGCTCCACCTCCGGAAGAATGGGTTCGATGCGTCGCAGCGCCGCGTCCAGGCAGCGCAGGTCCTGGGCGCGCAGCGACTCGGCGGCCTGTCGTGCCCACGTCACCACCGCGTGTCGGTCCTCCACGGGCATGGAGGTGAAGCGCGTGTCCTTGGAGCGGATGTCCTCGGCGACATGCGCCGCCACGCCCAGCGCGAGCCCCACCTGCACCGCGCGCTCCTCCAGGCGAGTGCCTGCCCACAGCACGCGCAGGTACGCGGCCCACTGCCTTCCCGCGATGCCCTCCGCCACGCGGCGGAACAGCGGCGCCGTCCACTCCCGCGCGCGCACCTCGAGCGCCTGCGGTCCCGCGGCGAGGGCCAGCATCCGAGCGCCCTCCCCCAGTGCGGTCACGGGCACGCCGGCATGGGGTTCGGCGAGCGTGGCCCACGCCAGGTTCTGCAGGAGGAACTGCGCGCAGGGGCCCACGCGCAGCGGCTCGTCGTAGTAGGTGCAGTCGCCGTCGATGAGGTCATCGGCGAGGTTGCCCGCGCAGAAGCTGAGGAACAGGCCCACGCCGCGCGCGGTGAGCACGGAGCGCTCCAGGCCCGCCTCGGCGCCGGCCTCGTAGAACAGGGGGAGGGGACCGGGCTGCGCGGCCTCGAGCGCGGCGAGCACATCGCGCTCCGACGCGTCGGGCAACTCCAGCCGCCGAAGCACCCGCAGGGCCTCCTGGTACAGGGCTCCTCCGCTCATCGGTACTCCCTGGGTAGGAACAGGCGCAGCAGGGCTCCGCCGTCGGGGGCATTGCGTCGGTGCAGCGTCCCGCCGCTGGCGCGCAAGAGGCACTCGCTGGTGTACAGGCCCAGGCCGGTGCCCTCGGGCTTGGACGTGTAGAGCTGCTCGGCGGGCACATCGAGCAGCGCGCTGGGGAAGCCCGGCCCGTCGTCGGCGATGACGACCTCCAGCCGTCCGCTGAGCGGCTCCACGCGGGCCTGGATGCTCACCCGGCTGGCGCCGCGCTTGCCGTCGCCCTCACACGCGTTGAGCACCAGGTTCTCCACCACGCGGCGGAGCGTCGTGGCGCCGCCGCGCATCATCGCGCGCAGGGGCTGGCCGGGCTCCACCGACAGCTGGATGTCCACGTCGGGGAAGCGCAGCCCCACGCTGGCGCGCACGCCCTCGAGCAGCGCAGGCAGCTCCACCGGCTCCGGCTCCGAGCCGACGTAGCGCCGGCCCTTGGCGCGAATCTCCGCGACCATCTCCCGAATCTGGCGGAGGCTCTCGTTGAGGGTCCTGAGCAGGTCCTCATGGTCGGCGCGGCCGTGGCCGCCGCGCTGGGTGCCCATGAACGACAGCATGTCCGCCGCGGTGGCCGCGGACATGAGGGCGCTGTCGAGCTCGTGGTGGTGTCCGAGGATTTCCCCCAGCGCGCGCGACAGCCGACCCACGTCCTGCTCCTGTTGCTCCAGGAACTGGGCCTGCACGGCGGCGCGCAGACGCTCGGCCTCCGCGCGGGCGCGGTCGTGCTGCACGGCGAAGGTGCCCAGGTACAGCTCCGCGGTGAGGGCGGCCGGGCCGATGACGCCGAACAGGCCCAGGTGCTCGTCGCTGTCGCGCAGGGGCAGGGCCGCGAGCAGGGCCACGGTGGTGCCCAGCGCGAGGAAGGGCTGTCGGGGCGTCACGCGGTGGAGCCGGCCGTGGAACGCGGTGGTGAAGAGGAAGAGCGAGGCGATGACGGTGGCTCCTTGCAGCTCCGACATGGCCATCAGCGCGGCGAGGAAGAAGTGCAGGCTCGTCACGCCGAGCACCAGCCACACCCAGCCCCACGTCTCGATGTGGCTGCGTCGGCGGTGGACGGCGGAGAAGAGCAGGCCGCTGACGAGCATGGGGGCGGCGCACAGGAGGCCCTGCGCGAAGGGGATGCCGAAGGTGCGCTGGGCGCCGGGGGCCCACGCGACGACGGCGAGCACGGCGAGCACCACGGTGGTGAGCACCCACCAGGGGCCCACGCCGGCGGCGGCCAGCACCTCGCGAGGGTCCTGGGCGAGCGTCCAGCGGCGGAAGGCGGCCGTGACGGCGCCACCGGTGGGGCGAGGGCTCATACGGTGGTGGTCAGGGACGAGCCCGCCACTTGCTGGAGCAGGTTGACCTCGCGCGTGGCGTCCTCGACGCGCTGGCGCAGCTCGTGGACGAGCGAGGCGTGTCCGCGGCGGGTGACGCGCACCTCCACCTCGCCGCCGGCGAGCAGGTGATGCAGCGCCTCGAGGACGGGCTCGAGCGCGGGGTTGAGTCCCACCGCGCCGCCGGGTCCTTCCACGGCGCCGAGCTGTTGGATGCGCAGCAGGTAGTCGTTCACCGCGCTGGCGAGCGGCACGTCGACGCGCCGTGGTGCCCAGGTGTCGTGGTCTGCCTGCATGTCGCTCTCCCCCGGGCGCGTGGTGGCGTCCTCGTTGCGATGGTGGGACTGGGGCGGAAGGCGCCGCGAGTGGGGCGTCCGCCTGGGCCCGGTGCACGCGAAGGAGCACGGGGCCTCGCATCCGTCGCCGCGGGAAGCGGGGCGGAGGCGCACGTGGGGGCTGTTTCGATGAGGTCGCGCGAAGGCATGGAGACGCACGGGTCTCCGGTGGTGCGCGTCGACGGCTGCCGAGACCTCATGCTGGTTGCCCCCCGCGAACCAGTCAGGCGCGGCCATCCGGCGTCGCGCGACAGGCAGCAAAGCGAGCCGTCGCCGAGGGGTCAAACGAGGCCCGTCGGGAGTGTTCTGTAGTCCGCGAGGGCCCCACCCCGAGGGGCGGCGATGTGACGAGGGGAGGACGGGTGGGTG
>NZ_SRLW01000449.1:0-5744 GCF_006518215.1 Myxococcus sp. AB025B | reverse complement strand
TCGATTCGCAAGGCCGAGAGTTTGACCAGCGGGAAGAAGGCGGCGAAGTAGCCCCCACCAGCGTCGTCATCCGGTGTTCGGCATGCTCCGGAATGGGTGTTCGGCTTGGACCGGACTCAGTGATCGGCATGGCCGGAATACGCAGCCGAGGCACGAGCGCAAGGGCTGCCCATTGGCAGCGGTAACGTGGAGGCCACCTGCAAGTCTCTCGTTGCCCTGCGCATGAAGCGTCCAGGCGCCCGATGGAAGGAGGACTCCGGCCAACACGTCCTCGACCTCCGTTCCCTGGTGCTCTCGGACCGCTGGGACGCCGCCATGAACCTCACGCTCGCGCCGCAGCGTGCGGAGGTGCGGCGCGCCGCCTGATCAGGATGGGCGCCACACCCCTCGTGGCGCGCATCGTGAGCGCGCCCCGTAGGGCGCAGGTTGGTGGGGGAGGTGCTGCAACGGAGGGGTCCGTCACAGCTCTTATGCCGATCACCGGGACGGACTTGCCATCTACGCAGTACGTCTCCGGAGCCGGTCGAGCCCACTCCGACTAGTGGTGACTATTTCGCCGGCCGAATTCTCTCAACTTCCGCATGGATAGCCTGTCTGCCGCAATCTCGTACCTCCGAAAGGGGGCGGCCGGCGTGGCCCGTTGCTGCCCAGAGCCGCCAAAGCTCCTGTCTGCTTCGCCCCCGCTCACTGCGGGTGCTCGGCATCACCGGTACCGGTGTTCAGCATACCCTGAATGCCTGCTCGGCATGTCCGGAACGGCTGCTCACCTTGCTTCGGAATCGCTGCTCACCATGCCCCGGAATACGCAACTGGGAATGCTGCACCTCGCGCTGGGCATCATCACCTAGTTCCACGCGCCCCTACCGAAGTAGGCTCATTCAACCGGCGTAATCCTCTCCGCGTCCAGTATCCAACACCCAGCCAGTGCCTTGAACGCCCCTCCCTCCCGCTCGCTGAGTATGAGCGTGGTATAGTCCCAGAGCTTACCACGGAGGCAACGCAGAATATGGGTCCACCGTAAAGCTGGCTTCGCACTGCGAAACCATTCGGGCCTCCTTGGAGACTGAGGTCTCACTCAACCCACCGGCAATGCGCCGAGCAGTCCCGCTCCAAAACCGACGCCCAGCCCGACTCAACAGACAAAAACAACCACCCCAACCATAATCAAGCAGCGATGACACTGAAAGATTTTGCAAGAAGAGCCATATCAAGCCCAGGTCTCAGAGCGATTGGCTATACACTGGCAAGCTTCGCAATCGTAGTTCTGCCCAACATCAACACCAGCCTTCCAGAGCACATCCGCCCCCCCCATAATTCTGATTGCGGGCCTCGTTGCTGCGCTATTCATCGGCGCAAGTGAGTACAGGAATCAGTCCAGCCATAATAGAATGATTTCCAATTGGGACAACCTGGTCTCAAAGATCCTGGCAGGAAGAGTGGCCTTGGCGCAGTTGTTTTTCAATGAGCTTTTCTTCAAGGATCATTCCGTTGACAGCCAATTAGAGACAGGTCCCAATCAGAGAGACATTAGCGTTAGTATCTACCGCCACTCAAGTGGAGACCTCATCCCAATCTATACAAACGAGTCAAACAAAGAGCCGGTCGAACTACAAGCATACGAGGGCCTTCCCGGCATCGTTAAAGCAGGCCTTGCCTACGAGCCTTCACGATGGGGCGAGAGTCCGACCAAACGAAACACGGTAGTATTCAGATGGGGGGCAAAGCTGAACGATCTCACGGTGCTCAATCCCAAGAAAAACGCCAACAGTAAAGCGGGAAATCTCGCACAAAACGGCAAGCGCTTCGTCGCGGCAACCGCATTTAAGTATCGCGGGTTTCAAGGGATTCTCGTCATTGCATCCGGTCGGATTCCTGACGCGCTCGTCCTAGGCGGACGAGAGATCAGTATGGATGAGATTGAAGGCAACCTCGATGGCGAGGCTGCTCTTTGGGTGAAGCAATGCGCACGACGCATGCGCCTAATGGCTCAAGCATGTCGACAGGTAATGCGACTGTCACAGTCAGCTGCCAATGGTACTCCTGACACGTTCAATCTCGGAGAGAACTACCGGGCGGATACCGTGACGCACGTGGGCGCACTTAAGTTCTCGAACTTAGGTTACATGGAAGCCGAGTGCGACGCCAAGGGGACCCACACACTCCAAGTCACTCTTGAGCCAAGTATTGCAACCGCTCCCTCAGATAGCGGCCCTTCCAAGAAAGAAAATCTCTTCCACCTTGAAAGCGCAAAAACCTCTATAGACACCAAAGCCTCTAGCGCTCCAGAGACAAAGCCAGCGAAGGCGCACAAGTAGCGACTCTGCGGACACTAAATGGGGTGTGGCGCCCATCCTGATCACGCGGAGTGCTGCACCCCCGCGCGCAGCGGCGCGAGCGTGAGGGTCATGGCGGCGTCCCAGCGCTCCGAGAGCACCAGGGCGCGCAGGTCCAGGATGTGCTGGCCGGACTCCTCTTTCCATCGAGCCATCGAGCGCCCGGGCGCTTCAGGCGCAGGGCGACTAGCGACTTGCAGGTGGCCTCCACGTTGCCGCTGCCGATGGGCAGTCCCCGCGCTCGTGCCTCGGTGTAGTGCATCCGCTCGCCGTGGTTCTCCAGGTAGGTGAGCGCCTCGTGCACCGGCCCAACGGTCCCTCTTTGATATGCAGAGGGCGGGGATGGCCTCGACGAGGAGGCCCATCAAATCGGGCGGGAAGTGGAAGGTGATGTCCATGGCTGCCGACGCCCACGATAGGATCGGCCCCCGACACCTGAACAGATCTGTACGGATTCTGTACGGACCGGGCCGGTGACGAGCGAACGCCAGCGACGGCCAATGGTCAGTAAGAATAAGGGGTTACGGCCAAGGGTTCAGAAGGTGAGGGGCAGGGCCGGGATTATGAGACCGCCGCTCTAACCAGGTGAGCTACCTGGCCACAAAGTGACGCCCGTATAGCGGGACAAGGACGCCGCCGCAAGGACTTCGACGCAGGGAGGCTCGGGATGAGCGCCCGAGGCGGACTGTCGGTCCTGGCTCATGGTGGATGGCGCTGGCAGCAGGGCCTCCCGCGCTCCGGGCTTCAGGTCGTGACTCCTGGGCTCTGCGAGAGCGTGAGACCGATTCTCTGGACCGCCCGCCAATCGACTCTCCGAGGTGGAGCGCCGCATCCTGGGGGGAGGCAACTCTCAGTGGTCACCCAGAACCGGCCAATGAAGTTCCCCTGAGAAGCGGCCAAAGGGGAGGGCCGAGACGTTGACGCCCGGGAGGAGTGGGGCCTCATCTGCGCCACCCACAACCTTCTCAAGCTCTTCCGCGCGACGGCAGCGTTGGGGGTAGCCCAGTTCCGTAGACACCCGAGATGTGATGGACGGAGCCCGGGATGTCCGCGAACGAGGAGAAGCAGAAGAAGCCCAGCAGGCCGCGCCGTGAGTGCTCGGCGGAGTTCAAGGCTGGGGCGGTGACGCTGGTGCTGGTGGAGGGTAAGTCCCTGCGGCAGGTGGCCCGTGACCTGGACCTGACGGAGTCGGCACTGCGGCTGTGGGTGGAGCAGACGAAGACGGACCAGGGTGAGGGCAAGCCGGGTGCGCTGACGACGGCTGAGCGCGAGGAACTGGCTCGGCTGCGCAAGGAGAACCGCGAGCTGCGACTGGAGCGGGAGATACTAAAAATGCAGCGGCCTTCTTCGCGAAGGAGATGGAGTGAAGTTCTCCTTCATCGACGCGAAGAAGGCCTGCCTCCCGGTTGCCTCCCTCTGTCGTCACCTGGGCGTCTCGCGCAGTGGCTACTACGCCTGGGCGAAACGGCCCGAGTCCGCGCGAAAGAAGAGTGACAGGGCACTCAGCGTCGACCCCTGCCGCTGCATGGAGCGCCGTTTCTTCAGGCTCCCAGGGCAAGGTGAGTCTGCTCTGGAATTCCATGGACTTCGACCCTCAAGATGGGGGGCCATGACGCGGAGAAGAGCATGACGCTGCGCTGGGAAGCAGTGGTGCTGCTGGTCCTGGTGGGCACGGGTTGTGCCACCTCGCGGGTGGTGCGCCTGGACACGGGCGAGGGCCAGCCCATCATCTACACGCCGCGCGCGGACGCGGAGCCCGTCGAACTGGACGAGGACGAGTTCGCGGAGGCGGTCCAGAAGCTGGCGCGCACCGCGCCTCTTTCCTCTCGGCCAAGGGAAGCGG
The DNA here is from genome assembly GCF_006518215.1 of Myxococcus sp. AB025B. NCBI lineage: Bacteria > Pseudomonadati > Myxococcota > Myxococcia > Myxococcales > Myxococcaceae > Myxococcus > Myxococcus sp. AB025B. Next base: position 1,568 of record NZ_SRLW01000449.1, on the reverse strand, counting down.
CGTTGAGGCTGTTCAACCTGGGCCAGCCCCGCGCTTCCTCTCCTGTGCGCGGGCGCCTGGGACTGGTCTCCGTCGAAGATCCGCAGCGGGGCCGGCTTCTCGTGACTGAGGAACCGGACGCGGAAACAGAGCTGGCGAGCGCCTACGGACGCTGGTGCCAGCGCCAGAAGAAGGTCCGGGACTGCCTGCACCTGCTGGACGAGGACGTCACCCTGGACGAGGAGGGCAAGCGCACCCTGGCCTTCCGGCTGGCCCTGGACTTGGTCTGGGACGAAACGGCCGAGGCGCTGGGCGAGCTGACGGACAAGGAGGCGATGGTGACGATGCTCGCCACAACGGGAGCTATCTACTTCGGCTTGTGGCTGGTGCCCGACCCGGTGCTTTCAAAGGGCATCGCCGCGACCCTGACCGTCGTGCTGATTGGCTACCTGGGCTGGGACACGGTGTGGAGCCTGGTGAAGGGCTGGAGGGTGCTGGCGCAGGAGGTGGAGGCGGCGACCACCTTCGATGAGCTACAGGACGCAGGAGAGAAGTACGGGAAGGTGATGGGGCAGAACGCGGCGCGGGCGTTCATCATGCTCGCGATGGCGGCGCTGGGCAGCACGGCGCAGACACTGGCGACGAGGGTTCCCACGCTCCCCGGCTCCGCGCAAGCCTCGCTGGTGGGGGCGGGGCAGGGCGGCTTCCGGCTGGCGGCGGCGGGACAGGTCACCTCGGTGGCGGTGGCCCCGGGAGGCGTCATCACCATTGCACTGGACCCGGAGGCTGTCGCGGAGACGGCACGCGGCACGAGTGCCGTGGCGTCCGAGCCGTTGGCGACCTCGGCCCACGAGCACCACATCGCCACGAACAAGTGGTGGGACTCCACCAACCTGGGTGGCCCGTGGTCGCCCAGGTTCCAGAAGCTCTTCAATCGTAACTCCTCGCCGGAGCCCGTCGTGACAAGTGAGGCATGAGGTGAGGAGGTTGTCGCTCCACGACAGGGGAGCGAGTGAATGGACCTGGAGCAGATGAGGGAGGCGTTGCGAGCGCAGGTGAAGGCTCGAGCGGGAGTCGGAGTGAAGCTGCGATTCGACGAGTCCTTCCGAGCGCAGGCGGTGGAGTACGTGAGGGGCCGGCAGGCGCAAGGGGTGACGCAGGAGGCGGCGGCCAAGGAGTTGGGGATGTCCTCCTGGACGTTGTCGCGGTGGCACCAGCAGGTGCGGCGAGGCGCAGACAGTCCAGCGGGAGGAAAGCAGACGTCGCGGGTGTTCCGCCCCGTCGCGGTGAAGCGCGAGGCGGAGACGGAGACGGAGCGCCTGGTGGTGCACGCTGCCGGGGGCGTGCGAGTGGAGGGGCTGACGCTGAAGCAGGTGGCGCGGCTGCTGCGGGAGTTGGGGGGATGATTGGAGCCACCCGGCGGCTGGCGGTGTACGCGTATGGGCAGCCGTGCGACATGCGAAATTATGCCGAGTCCGGCGTTATGCGGAGTTGAGGGGCATGCCGCGCGCCAGTCCGAGGAGGAGACCGGCGCGGCGGCTCCGCATAATCATGCCCCTTTCCGCGAGGGCCGCAGCGAGGCGAGCAGC
>NZ_SRLW01000448.1:0-5761 GCF_006518215.1 Myxococcus sp. AB025B | reverse complement strand
CTCACGCAGCGTGGCGCGCCAGAATCCGGCTCGCTGCTGGACTCCGCACGGCCTGCAACATCCCTTCCCGGCAACCAACGCGCTCGTCGCGACCGCGCTCTCCATCAACCACTTCGCTCAGCAACAGTGCGGCCCTGGTTCGCCCGCAGCCACGTGAAGCGGCCATACACACGGTCGGCGAGGTAGAGCTTGCCGTAGAGCAGTCCCCCCTTCGGGAGCCCCTTCCATTCTTCGCCCAGCCGCACAGTGGCGTTCCCCTCGCGCACGGTGATGACGTGGGGCTCGCCCTTGATAACGTCGAAGACGAAGACCTGGGCGTCCCCCAGCTCAATGCCCAGCTCTTTCATCGCCTCCAAGGCTCCCGGCGGGCACTCTTCCGGTGGCGGAGCAGGGCGTACCTGGGGGCCGGAGCAAGCGAGGTTGAGACAGGCGCCCGCCACGCCCATGGCCTTCATTCCCACCTTCTTCAACGCGCTGGAAGACGGCTTCGACTCCTTCATCACGGGTGCATCCTCTTTCGTCAGCGCCGCGAGTGGCGCGGCGGCCGCACCGGTTGCCGCCTCCGTAGGCGGAGGTGTGGCAGGGACAGCTTCCGGTAGCGCCTGAGCGGGCGCCACTTCGCGGAGAGGCGCGGGGTGCGTCACCACCTGGGTCGGCGGTGCGGGCATCTTTGCATCGGACGCAGGCTCGCGTTCCAACGCCCGCATCCCCCAGACCGCCAGGCACATCCCTCCCGCGAGCAGCACGGCAACCACCAGCAGCGGCGAGCGCAGCTGCCGTTCCCGTGGAAGCGCCCCCGCTGGGGGCACCTGCTCCACCTTCATCACGTCTCGCCGGTCCGGGGGGGGGACGAAGGGTAAGGCGGGAGCGATGACCAACCTGGGCGCGGGTGGCGTGGCGGAGTACGTGGGCCACTCCGGCCGGCGGATGCGCCGTCGGGGGGCAGCGCTGGGTTCCAGCTCGGTCTCCTGCTCCTCGTCCCACTCGAAGAGGTTGGCTTCCCACGCCGCAGCCTGGCCGAAGCTCACCGCCGCCATGAGCGCCGCGTGCAACTCGGCCCCCGTCGGATAGCGCTCTTGCGGCTTCTTCACCAGCAGCCGCATGATGACGTCGCTGAGCGCCCGAGGCGTGCGCCGGTTGAAGCCCGCTGGCGCGGGTGGCGTCTGCCCCTCAATGGCCAGGTACAGCATGTCGGGCGGCAGGTGCGGCGGGAACGGGTAGTGCCCTGTCACCGCCCGGAACAGGCTGACACCCAGTGCGTACAGGTCATCGGTGGGCTGGTGCTCGTACCGCGCTCCTGGTCGGCCGTGGTTCGCCCGGTGGAAGTGCACGGACTCCGGGCTGCGCAGGTGCAGCGTGCCCGGGGGCACCGTCTGCTCGGTGATGGTCGCCGCGCCCGCGTAGTCCCCGATGCCAAAGTCGATGAGCACCGGCTCCCCGTCTGACTCCCGGATGAGGATGTGCACGGGCTTCACGTCACGGTGCCGCACCCCCGCCCCATGCAGCGCATGAAAGGCCAGGGCCACCTTGCCGGCGGCCTGCGCCAACTCACGGAAGGTCGGGTTCACCTCTTCGGCCCAGGTGTCCAGCGGCCGGCCTGCCACCCAGTCCATAACGAAGTAGAGGTAGCCCGTCTGCGGGTGGGGCCACCGACCGCAGGCGTGAAAGCGCACGACGTTGGGGTGGACCGCCTTCACCATCAGCAGCGTGACTTCCCGCTCGGCCCGCTCGTCTCCAGGGCGCAGCGCCAGCTTCAGCGCGTAGAACTCGCCGGGCCGGGCCATGTCCTCCACCCGGTACACGGCGCCGAAGCCCCCCACGCCGAGCCGCTCCACCACGCGCCAGGTGCCCACCTCCGTGCCGGGCCCCAGCGCCTCCGGGTACACCTGAAAGTTCTCCGCGTGCATGACCATGGAGTGCAGCCCACCTTGGACCCAACCTAACAGGTTCCCGGGTTCTGCTGGGAGCCTCGCTACTTGGGTGGTTGGGCCATGCCTGGAGGGCACAAGGCCTCCCTCCCCGGGAGCAAATCCGGCCAGCGCCTCGGCATAAGGCTCATGGCGGAAGCATTCGCTGGCATCCGGTCTCTTCCGGGGCCGGGCGCCTTCCTCCAACCCCAACCCGCAACAGGCGTACCGCGAGTCACATGGGCCGCGGAGCACCCGCTCCACGTCCCTCATGCCCGAGGTGCGCCCTCACCACGAGGAGGAGCACCATGTCTCACGACATCCACCAGATGGCCTACGTCGGCGAGGAGCCCTGGCACGGCCTGGGCACGCAGTTGCCCACAAACAGCACCTACGAGGAGGTGGTGCAGGCGGCCGGATTCTACACCGCCGTCGAGCGCCCCCTCTATTCGCCGCCCATGGAGGAGCCCATCCCGGACCGCAAGGGCCTCTTCCGGGGCGACACGGGCGAGTACCTGGCCACCGTCCACAAGGGCTACGAGGTGGTCCAGTTCGAGGAGGTGGCCCGCACACTGGTCGAGGCTGCCGGCGGCGTGGGCGCCATCTTCCACACGGCGGGCACCCTGGGCCGCAATGGCGTGCGCGGCTGGCTGCTGGGCGAGCTGCCCGAGCCGCTGCGTGTCAGGGGCGACAAGAGCCCCATCCGCCGCTACGTGCTGGGCTACACCGGCCACGACGGCACCACGGCCATCACCCTCAAGAACGTGGCCACGCGAGTCGTCTGCCAGAACACCATCGGCGTCGCCCTCAATGAGCAGGACGGGGCCGAGTGGCACATCCCGCACTTCGACAACGCGAAGCAGCGGCTGGAGGAGGCCGGCCGGGCGTTCCGGGAGCTGCTGGACAGCTACGCCCGCTTCGGGAACCTGGCCAACCGGCTGGCAGTGTCGCCCTTCTCGGAGGAGCAGCTCCGCCGCGTGCTGGATGCGGTGCTGCCGATGCCCGAGGACGAGGGCAACCACCCGCGCATCCTCCACGCGCGGGAGAAGGTGGTGGAGCTGTACCACGCCGGCACCGGCATCGAGGGCGACATGCAGGGCTCCGCCTGGGCGGCCCTCCAGGCGGTGGCGGAGTACGCGGACCACCACCGGCAGACGCGGGCCGTGCAGGGCAGGCGCATGGACGTGATGCGCCTGGAGTCCATCTGGATGGGCAAGGCCGCCAGCATGAAGCGGCAGGCCCTCACCGCCATCCTGGGCGAGTCCCAGCTCCGGCTCGTGGCGTAAGGCCCGAGGCGGACAGCTAGCAGAGGTGCCCCATGGACTGGCTCCGGAAGGCGCTGACCTCGCGCCTGGTCCGGGAGGTCGCCGCCGCCATCCTCACGGTGGTGTCCGACTTCCTGGGACGGCGCAGGGAAGCGCGGTGACGTGGGAGGGTGGGGCAGTACTTCAACGGCGGCCCCACCCTTCTTCTTACCGCTCAACCACCGGGTGGACCGGAGCCTCACCCTGGTTGCAGGTGGAGGTGGACAGAGGTTGACCCACGGGTGGCCGAAGTCCCTGGGCACCTTTCCCGGTCCGCCCCCGAGAAGCAGAAGTGCCGGGAGCGCCCCGACCCCTCGTGCGCGAGAAGCGAGAGGGCTTACACAGGGGGTGCGGTCATCAGGACCTGATGGGGGCAGGCGGCCAGCGCCAGATTGGTCCCAAAAATTTTCGCGCCCACCCCTGTCCCCAGGGCAGCTCGAAGAAGACCGGGGGCCCCTCCAGGTGGACCTGAGGCAAGGGAACCCCTGTCCCCCTCATGCCGGGGGACCTCTCCGGATTTCTTAGCCCTAGCAATAGGCGAGAACGGCGAGGGAGGCCGGGAAGGCCGTCAGAACGAACCCGAGGAAGCCCCGCCCAACTGTGCCAAGATTCCGGCCCATGACGGTCATCGGCGAGCCGCGTGTGGTTGGTCCCTGGGATCTCGGGAGCAGGTACGTGCTCGGATGGCTCGATGAGAAAGAACTCATCGGCGCGGTTCACGTGTCCGGGCTCGGTGCAGCTCTCGCTGAGTCCAACGCCGCCAAGTCCGGTCGGCGTGCGTCGGTGCCGGATATCCAAATGGCTGGCCTGGATGCGGAGAGCAAGCGCTGGCTTCAGGAATGGAGCTGGGGCGCTGCGCAGGGAGAGCAGCGGGAGCTGCTCATCCATGACAGTTCAACGAAGCAGTGGTTCTATGTGCGAGGAGCGTTCATCAAGCGCTTCGGGTCGGGCAACGGCTACACCATCGCCGTGAATCACGTGGATGCTGGAGAAGAGCCGGACTGGCCAGATTGAGGAAGCTCGTCACTGCACCATCCGCAGCTTCACCCGCAGCTCCTTCGCCTCCGTCAGCGCCTCGGACTCCGCGGCGGCCACCTGGGCGCGCATCTTGCCGAGCAGCTCGGTCTGCCGCAGCAGGCTGGACTCTAGCGTGCGCCGGTACTTCTCCAGCTTCTTCAAGTCCGTGTCCTCCAGCAGCAGCACCTCGGCGGCCAGCCGCTCGCGCACGGGTCCAAGTCCGGCCTCCTCGCGGGCCTGCTTCTCGGTGAGCGCACCGCGGACCATCTTGGCCGCGTTGCCCAGCGCCACGTAGGCGTCCTTCTTCATGCGGACGCACTTCTCCAGCTCCTGGGCAGCGGTGAGCGCATCCGCGAGGATCTTCACCACCTCACCCGGCAGCGCCGGGACTTCCCTCAACCGGGCCACCACGCGCTCCACGAGGCCGAGGAAGTTCCCCGTGGGCTTGGCCGTGTCTGGCGGCACGGGGACGGCGTCCACCGTTTCGGCCAGGGCATGCACGAGCTGCAACGCCTCGCGGGTGGCGGTCAGGGTCATCCCGGGGTCCGTCTTCTCCAGCTCTTCTTCCAGCCTCGCTCGGAGCCGGTTGTTCTCCACCTTCGTGAGCCGCTCCAGTTTCCAGCTCAAGTCCCCGATCTGCGCGACGATGACCGCCTCGGGCATCGAGGTCGGCACGAGCGCGGCGAAGTAACCGTCCAGGTGGCGTTCGTACTGGGCCGCGTCCTCACCGGGGAGCAGCAGGTGCGCGCTGGTGAAGCCGTAGCGCACGGAGTTGAGCGAGCTGCGCTCCTTGCCGGCGGCGCTGGTGGGGCCCTGGGACTTCGCACCGTTGATGGCGGCCTGTGCGGCCTGCACGGCGCTTCTGATGGTTGTGTTCATGTCTACATTGTCCGCGGGGTGGTGGAGGAGTGGGAAGAACGTTTTTGCGCAAGCCCGTGGATGAAAGTGCGCTCCCCGCCGAGACAGCGGACGGCTCACCACCTGACGCTCACCATCGAGATTCCTTGGTGCCATTCAGCTCGGGTGCCAAGGTCCCCCCATGTCGTCGCTACCCTTTCCGATTGGTCCGGCCCCAGAACCCCTCGACTACCTGCGAGACAATCGCGAGCGTACCGACGAGCAGATCGGCGCGGTCGCGTCGGCCATGTACCTCGCCAAATGGTTCTCTGAGGCGCGGCCTCAACTCAGGAAGCTGGTCGACTGGTTCCGTGCGGATCAGGGCCTCCTGAGCAAGCTGCCACAGGTTCAGGGCGGGATTCTGGGAGAGTTCCCTCTAAAGCAGCTATCAGCGCACCAAGAGATCCCCCCTCAGCTCGCGCAGATGCTCCGCCCCCTGCTGGACTTGGAGGCCACCGTTCGGGAACTGCATCAGGTGATGGAGCGCCTCGCTGCGTATTCCGGCCATGCCGATCACTGAGTCCGGTCCAAGCCGAACACCCATTCCGGAGCATGCCGAACACCGGATGACGACGCTGGTGGGGGCTACTTCGCCGCCTTCTTCCCGCTGGTCAAACTCTCGGCCTTGCGAATCGA
>NZ_SRLW01000447.1:0-5805 GCF_006518215.1 Myxococcus sp. AB025B | reverse complement strand
CGACAGGAAGGCCCCGGAGAGCGCGCCCGCCGTGGTGGCCAGCTCCAGGAACATGGCCACGCGCAGGTTGGCCATCCGCTCGCGCACGTACGCGGCCGCGGCGCCGCTGGACGTGGCGATGACGGAGACGATGGACGCACCCACCGCATAGTGGATGTCCACCTTCAACAGCAGCGTCAGCACGGGGATGAGGATGAGCCCGCCGCCTATCCCCAGCAGGGAGCCCAACAGGCCCGCGCCCACGGAGAAGGCCAGGACGACGAACGTGAAGAGGAAGGGTGTCATGCGGCGCCGGGCCGCATCCTTCCTCTCCTCCGCCCGAATTCCAATCAGGAGTCACGGCCCGAAACGGGCCGTGCCCCTCGCCTGCTTGCTACGAGACGGCTAGTGGCCGCTGGCCACGGCCGACAGGTGCGCCGCGCCCGCGCCGTTCGACGGGTTCACCACCGCGGCCGGAGTCGGCGCGTCGCCGCCCAGCTCGCGCAGGAGCGCCTCGCCCACCAGCTCCGTCATCGGGATGAAGCGGCCGTGCGCCGGGCGCCACACGTGCACCTGCGCGTTGGCGATGTCGAACCACCAGCCGTGCAGCCGCAGCTTGCCCGACGCCACGCGCTCCTTCACGAGCGGGTAGGAGGCCACGTGCTCCAACTGCTGGAGCACGTTGAGCTGCGAGAGGCGGTCGTAGTCCGGAAGGTCCTCACCCAGGTTGCTGCCGGCCTTGAACGTCTTGAGCGACTCGTTGCCGTGCGCGAGCCACGCCGACAGGTTCGGCGCGCCGGGCACCTGACCGCCGCCGAGCAGCGCCTTCATGGCGCCGCAGCTCGAGTGGCCGCAGATGACCACGTCCTGGACCTCCAGGTTGGCGATGGAGAACTCCAGCGCCGCGGCCTCGGACTGGTCTCCCGTGGAGACGCCCTGCGCGTCTGACGCGGGCACCATGTTGCCCACGTTGCGCACGACGAACAGGTCGCCGGGGTCCGTGGACACCATGAGGTTGGGCACCAGCCGGCTGTCCGAGCAGGAGATGAAGAGACAATCCGGAGACTGACCCTTCGCCAGCCTGGCGAACACGTCCCGGTAGGCGGGCCGGCTCTTGAGCTGGAAGTCCAAGAGACCACGAATCAGCTTCTTCATCGGGCACCTTCTGAGGCGAGAGTGTTGTTGGGAACCTGGTGACCCAGGACAGGACTCGAGGTCTTGGACGTCCCGCTGCGGACCCAGACCTCCTCGAGCGACTCCATGACGACCGAGCCGCCCGTCTTGCGATGCGTGTCACTCCAGCTTTCGATGGCCTCGAAGCCCGAGTGGTCCAGCGTATCCACGGCCAGGTCCACGCGGACCTTGCTCCCCGCCGGCACCTGCGCCAGCGCCATGGACAGACGGGGGACACCCACGAAGGTGAGCGAGCCGGACACCTCGACGAGGTACTCGTCCTGGACCTGCTTCACGTCCACCTTCACGCTGCCCAGCCGCCACAACAACCGCAGGATGGCCACCAGCAATCCCAGGCCGATGCCCGCCAGCAGGTTGATGCCGACGACGCCCGCCACCGTCACCGCGTACACGAGCACCTCGCCGCGCTTCTGCAGCTCGCGGATGTGGTGCAGGTTGACCAGCTTGGTGCCGACGACGACGAGCAGACCGGCCAGCACCGTCAGCGGCACCAGGCCCGCCACCGAGCCGAGCGTGGTGACGAAGAGCAGGAGCCACAGGCCGTGCATGACGGCCGACCAGCGCGACTTCGCGCCCGCGGCGAGGTTGGCCGCGCTGCGCACGATGACGCCGGTGATCGGCAGGCCGCCGACGAGACCCGACACCGTGTTCGCCACGCCCTGCGCGAACAGCTCCTTGTCCAGGTTGGCCCGGGGGCCCGTGTGCATCTTGTCCGTGGCGACCGCGCACAGGAGCGACTCCGCGCTCGCCACCAGCGCCAGCGACAGCACCGCCGCGATGAACGTGCCCCAGCTGCCCGCCGCGGGCAGCGCCGGCAGCTGGATGCTGCTGAACACGTTCTCCGGCAGCTGCACGCGCGCCACGTCCGCGCCCCAGAACACCGAGACCGCCGTCGCGCCCACCACCGCCACCAGCGGCGCGGGGACCAGCTTCAGCTTGCCCTTGCCGATGAACGGCCACACCACCATCAACCCGATGGTGACCAGGCCCAGCAGCGCGGCCGGGCCGTGCAGCCCGATGAGCTGCTCGGGCAGCTCCTTGATGTTCTGCCAGGCGCTCGACTGGGGACTGCCGCCCAGCACGATGTGGATCTGCCCCAGCACGATGAGGATGCCGATACCGGCCAGCATCCCGTGAATCACCGCGGGGGAGATGGCCAGCGCCGCGCGCGCCACCTTCAGCCCACCGAAGGCCATCTGCAGCAGGCCCGCGGCGGCCACCGCGGCGCACGTCATCGCCAGGCCCATGGTCTGGATGAAGCCGAACACCATCACCGCCAGGCCGGCGGCGGGGCCGCTCACCTGCATCGGCGCGCCGCCCAACAAGCCCACCACCACGCCGCCCACCACGCCGGCGATGAGGCCCGACACGATCGGCGCACCGGAGGCCAGGGCGATGCCCATGCACAACGGCAGGGCCACCAGGAACACCACCAAGGAAGCGGGCAGGTCAGCGGCCAGGTTCTTCCAGGCCGAGCCAGCGTTCCCATGACTCGTCGACATCGCCATACACCTCCACGAGAAGACGCCACCGGGGGTGGCGCACGCTGAGTCTCGCGGCGCGTCATGGCAATGAATGTGCCACGCCCCAACCCCTTGGATTCACATGCGAATCCCCCATCCAGGGTGGGCGGGCGATGAAAGGAACCTTCAGTGGCCGGGGGCCGACTTCAAGAAACTTGAGCAAGGAACTTGAAGTCCCCTGCCCCGGGCGGCCGTCGGCGGGCCGCCGTGGGACGGCGGCTCAGGACTCCTCGAGCTTGCGCAGGAAGGTGGGATACGACAGGCCCAGGGCCTTGGCGGCCTCCATCCGGCGGCCCTCCAGCCTGCCCAGCACGTGCTTGACGTAGAGCCGCTCCACCTCGTCGAGCGTGCGGGGGCCTCCGGAGACGACGAAGGCGTCCGGGTCCACCGCGGCGGGGCCCTGGTTGCCGCGGGGCTCCAGCGCCTGGAGCTCCAGCGCGGGGCCGGACTCGAGCACCAGCGCGCGCTCGAGCACGTTGCGCAGCTCGCGCACGTTGCCCGGGAAGCGGTAGCGCTCCAGGCGGGCCTTCGCCGCGCTGGAGAAGTCCACCGGCCTGCGCCCCAGCTCCGCGCACAGCTCCACCAGGAGCGACTCCGCCAGCGGCAGCACGTCCTCGCGCCGCTCGCGCAGGGGCGGAATCTCCACGCGGAAGACGCTGAGCCGGAAGTAGAGGTCCTCGCGGAAGCGCCCCTCGGCCACCTCGCGCGTCAGGTCGCGGTTGGTGGCCGTCACCACGCGCGCGTTGCTCGTCAGCTCCGTCGTCCCGCCCAGCCGCCGGAAGGCGCCCTGGTCCAGGAACGTGAGCAGCTTGGCCTGCAGGCTCAGCGGCAGTTCGCCAATCTCGTCGAGGAAGAGGATGCCGCCGTCGGCCACCTCCACCAGCCCCCGCCGGGCCGCGCGCGCGTCGGTGAAGGCGCCCCGCTCGTGGCCGAACAGCTCGCTCTCCACCAGCGCCGACGGCAGCGCCGCGCAGTTGACGTGCACGAAGGGCCCCTGCCCGCCCTGCACGTTGTGCAGGTGGCGCGCGAGCACCTCCTTGCCCGCGCCCGTCTCGCCGGTGATGAGCACCGGGCTGCGCGGCGCGGTGGCGATGCGCTCGATCATCTGCAGCGCCTCCACCATGGCCGGCGCGCGCGGACGCAAGAGCCGCCGCCGCCCGCCCAGCTCGCTCTCCGCCTGGCGCAGCCGCTCGTGCAGCTGCAGGTCCTGCGCGGCCCTGCGCGCGCGCAGCACCAGGTCGTCCAGCTCCACGGGCTTGGACAGGTAGTCGCGCGCGCCCTGCTTGATGGCGTCCACCGCGCTGGCGATGTCGCCGTGCGCCGTCACCATCATCACCGCCGTGTCCGGGAACTGCGCGCGCAGCTCCGGCAGGAAGTCGATGCCGTCCCCGTCCGGCAGGCGCCTGTCGAGCACCACCACCTCGGGGGCCTGCCGGGCGAGCGCCGCGCGCGCGTCATGGAGCGAGTGCGCCAGCGTCACGCGGAAGCCCTCGTGACGCAGCACGGTGGCCGCCAGCGACGCGAAGGTCCGGTCGTCATCCACCAGCAGCAGATGGGTGCTCATGAGGTGCGCTCCAGGGGCAACCGCAGCGTGAAGAGGCTGCCCTGTGGACGGCGGGTATACGTCAGGCTTCCACCATGTGCCTCCACGGACGTGCGCGCCATGGGCAACCCCAGGCCCACGCCCTTGGCCCGTCCGGTGGCGAAGGGCTCCCACAGCCGGGGCTCCAGCCGGGGGTCCACCCCGCCCGCGTTGTCCTCCACCACCAGCACCGCCTCCGGGCCCTCGCGCGACAGGCTCACCGACACCCACGGCGAGGGGCGCAGGCCCGTGTCCTTCGCCACCGCGCCCGCCTCCACCGCGTTGCGCACCAGGTTGTCCACGGCGGACACCAGCAGCGCCGCGTCCCCCTGCACCGTGAGATGCTCCTCCAGCGACGTGCGCAGCTCCACCGTCTCCGACTCCGGCAGCATGCGCACCGACTGCAGCGCCTCGCCCACCAACAGGTGCAGCTCGCAGCTGCGGCGCAGCGCGGCACGCGGCGCGCCGAACGACAAGAGCGAGCGCGCCAGGTGCCCCAGCCGCTCCACCTGCGAGCGCAGGCCGATGACGGGCAGCTCGCTGCCCGCGGGCGTGGTCCTCAGGACCGACAGCGCCGCCTGGATGCCGTTGAGCGCGTTCTTCACCTCGTGGGCGATGAGCGCGGCCGCCGTGCCCAGCGCCGCCATGGTCTCCTGACGACGCAGCCGCTCCTCCGCCGCGAGCAGCGAGCGGTAGGAGTGACGCAGCAGGACGAGGAACAGGCCCAGCGTGCAGGTGAGCAGCGCGATGTGGAAGGCGAGCTGGCGCAGGAAGCGCGAGCGCAGGCCCGCGGTGGCGGACTGCTCCTCCTCGAGCACCACCAAGAGCAGCTCGCTGCGCCCCACCCACGCCGCGGCCCCCATCAGCCGGGTGCCCTCCAGCATCAGCGGCCCGGGCGCCTTCGCCAGGGCGCGCAGCGACTGCGAGAAGTCCTCCGCGTGGCTGAAGGTCGCCGACGGCAGCAGCAGCCGCCCGCGCGCGTCCATCAGGAACAGCGCCGTCTCCTCCGTGGCGCGCGTGGGCAAGGCCTCCGTGCGCACCTCGCCGAGCAGCACGCCCTTGAGCTGGCCGTCGCTCATCATGGGCACCGCCACCACCAGCGGGCCCCCCTCGCCCTCCAGCAGGTCGATGGTGGGCGCCTTCCTCTCCACCATGCGCTGGAACCAGGGCCTGCGGGTGATGGGCGTCGCGCCCAGGGACATGCCGGGCGGGTCGCTCCACACGCGCTCCCCCTTGGGGCCCAGCAGCGCCACGCCCTCCGAGAAGAGCGACGAGTGGTAGAAGGCGCTATCGAGCAGCGCCTGCTCCGCCGGGGACGCGCCGTCCTCGGGCAGCAGCATGGGGTGGCCCGCGACGCGCGCCAGCTCCGCCTCCAGCAGCAGCAGGTGGACCCCCAGCGCGTCGGCCTGCACCCGGGCCTGGTTGGACAGGTGGCCGAGCAGCTCCTCCCGCGCGTTGTCCACATCCTCGAGGTAGCCGAGGACGGGGCTCGTCAGCGCCACCACGCCCACCAGGCCCAGCCCCAGG
>NZ_SRLW01000446.1:0-5813 GCF_006518215.1 Myxococcus sp. AB025B | reverse complement strand
GTAGCGGAAGCCCTCCGCCGCCGCGGACGTCCCCCGTCCATCCCGAGAGGCCCCGTGTCGGCGCGGGCGTCGCTCGGCCCACCCAGACCGAGACACCATGCGGCCCCTGCCCCGACGTGCCCATCCCTTGCGTGGAATGAAGCTTGAGGCCCTGCCCTTGTTGGGGGCGCTCGTCCTGGGCTTCATCGCCTGCGAGGAGCGCCCGCCCCAGGGCGCCTCCGCCCAGGGGCCCGGCCCGGCTCCGAAGCTGGCGCCGTTGGGCCGCGCGCCCGAGGCGCGGCGCGTCCCCGACGAGTACATCGTCGTCTTCTCCGAGGGCATCACGGGGCAGGCCATCGACTCGGCCGTGGGCCGGGTGGCGCGCGCGGGCGGCATCAATCAGGTGCGGCACCGCTACCAGCTCATCCCCGGGTTCGCGGCGCGCCTGGACAGCGCCCAGGTGGAGCGGCTGCGCGCCGAGCCGGGCGTGGCGCTCATCGAGGAGGACCAGCAGGTCTCCCTCAGCGCCACGGTGCCCAGCCCCGCGGACGGCATCGACCGGGTGGACCAGCGCCAGGGGCGCGACGGCCAGTACAACGACTTCGACAACACGGGCGCCGGGGTGCACGTGTACGTGCTCGACACGGGGCTCAACACGGCGCACTCGGAGTTCACCGGACGGGTGGGCTCGTCACAGAGCTTCGTGCCGGATGGCCGGGGCGTCGAGGACTGCCACGGCCATGGCACCCATGTGGCCAGCACCGCCGTGGGCACGCTCTATGGCATGGCCAAGGAGGCCACCGTGCACCCGGTGCGGGTGCTGCGGTGCAACGGCCTGGGGACCTGGGGGGCCATCATCGCGGGCATGGACTTCGTGCGCGCCGACTGCCCCCGGCAGGACGGGCCCTGCGTCGCGAACGTGAGCATCACCGGGCCGCTGTACGTGCCGGCGAACCTGGCCGCCGCGGCGCTGGTCAACGCGGGCATCCCGGTGGTGGTGGCCGCGGGCAATGACGACCTGAACGCCTGCACCCAGTCCCCCGCTAGCGAGCCCCTGGTCATCACCGTGGGCGCCGTCGACGACGCGGACGTCCGGGCGACGTTCTCCAACTGGGGCCCATGCGTGGACATCTTCGCGCCGGGGGTGAGCATCCTCGGCGCCTGGATGGGCGACGCGGTGGCGAGCGTCGTCGACGAGGGCACGTCCATGGCCAGCCCCCACGTCGCCGGCGCGGTGGCGCAATACCTGGGCACCCACCGCACCGCCACGCCCGCGCAAATCGTCGCCAACCTGCGCGACTCCGCCACGCTCGAGTGCGTGGAGGACCTGAAGGGCTCGCCCGACTCGCTGCTCTTCAGCGACCTGACGCAGGGCAACGGCTTCTGCGTGGGCGAGGCCAACAGCTGCGTGGGCCTGTGCGGCGTGGGCGCGGAGGGCTGCTTCTGCGACCCGAGCTGCCTGGAGTTCAACGACTGCTGCCCCGACTTCCAGGAAGTCTGCATGTGAGAGCCGTTCCAAGCGGAGGAGGAAACACCATGTCACGAGCACGTCGTTTTCTGGTGATGGGTAGCACCGCCTGCCTGGCCCTGTTGTCGGGCTGCACCTCCAGTCCCCACGAGCAGCAGGTGGCGAACTTCGGCCGCACGCTACGCGGGCTCGGCGACGCCACCCGGCTGAGCCAGGCCGAGTGGACCACGTACCGGGCGGACGAGGCCTACCTGCATTCCATCGCCAAGCCGGACGTGCGCGTCCGGTTGAACCTGGCGGACCCGGCCCAGTACCGCTTCGCGAAGGCGCGCCTGAAGCTGGCGGGCAAGACGCCGGAGAACTCGCCTTACCTGTTCGAGGCGCTGGCCGCGCGCCAGAAGGAGCATGTGTCGCGGGGCTTCGCGCCGGGCCAGCTGTCGTCGGAGGACGCCGGGCTGGCGACGTCCGCCGAGCGCAAGGAGATGCACGCCATCGAGTCGGCCAACGCGGGTGAGACCACGCGCGAGGAGAACGACGGGCAGGGCGTGTCCACGTCCACCTTCCCGGGCGGCACGTACTACACCTACGCGGACACCAACTTCACCGACCAGACGGGCCACCCGCTCACCCAGCTCGCCTGGGCGGAGGAGTACGACCAGGGCACCAACCTCACCGTCCCGACCACGGCGAACCTGGCGCTCACCCAGCTGGGCCGCTACCGGGTCTCCTCGTACAAGGTCGAGGACTCCGTCGAGGGGTTCAAGGACTCGTACATCTACTCGGAGTTCGGCTCGCCGCCGGGCACCACCTCCACGCGCCCCACGTACTCCGCGCTCACCGTCCAGGCGCCCGTGGACACGGTGCTCAACGACAACCTCATCTCCGTGTGCCTCAACCGCACGTGGACCCAGGACTGCGACTACGACCTGACCGGCACCCCGCAGGCCATCAAGCTGCCCCTCAAGGGGCAGCTGTCGCTCACCTCCGCGCCCCACACCTTCGACCAGGCGAAGATCAACCAGTTCAAGGCGGACCTGGCCCTGGGGACGCCGACGTATGAGGTGGGACACCTCAAGCTCATCCTCACCAACGCGGGCGGCGGCTGCGACGTGACGGACGGCAACCTCATCGAGGCGAGGATGGGGCAGTTCTGGGACCGCGCCTCGCTCAGCGCCGACAAGAAGACCTTCTCCTGGGATTTGACGGGCGCCCACGCGGCCTTCTTCGACGACGGCTGCCGCCAGGTGCAGGACGAGGTGAAGCTCACGTTGAAGATCGTCCTGCCCGTCGTCGGGACGGGCGGCACCACGTACCAGTCCTCCGTGACGCTGAGCAACGACCGCGCCGTGCCGCGCCCGGACTACACCTTCAAGAAGATCACCGTCACCAACAGCTGCCTGGCGGCGGGGACGCAGATCGCGCTGGCCGAGGGCAAGGTGGCGCCCGTGGAGTCGCTCAAGGCCGGTGACAAGGTGAAGAACCCGCACCAGCCCACGCTCACCGTCATGGACACGGCCGTGGGCACCGAGACGGTGCCCATGGTGCGCATCCGCAGCGCGGCGGGCCACAGCCTGTTGATGACGGAGATGCACCCCATCCAGGTCCTGGCGCGCGGCATGGTGCAGGCCCGCGCCCTCAAGCAGGGCGACGTGGTGATGACCCAGGCGGGCCCCAGCAAGCTCGTCGAGGTCAGCCGCGAGCCGTACGCCGGCAAGGTGTACAACGTGAAGGTCGGCTCGGACGCGGAGAAGCTCGCGCTCGCCCAGGACCAGACGGTGGTCTACGCCAACGGCTTCGTCGTGGGTGACGGGCAGATCCAGCAGAAGTACGAGTCCATCGCCCAGACGCAGAAGAGCGCCGACGTGCTGGCCTCGCTGCCGTCCCGGTGGCACCGCGACTACAAGCTGGCCGCCCGGCGCCAGTAGCAACCCAGGAGCGAGGGGCGCGGCCCCGAAGGCCTCCGCGCCCCTCGCCCGACGTCATCACCCTTCCAGACCGCCGGCCATCCAGTGGAAGTCCGCTGGATGGCCGTGCCCGTTGCCGCCCCGCCGTTCGCCTCCCGCCGCCCAGACCTCGGAGTGAACCTGATGCAGCCTCGCAACGTCCCCCTGCTCCCGCTCGTCCTCGCGCTGGCCCTGGCATGTGGCGACGCCAGCCCTCCCGAAGCCCCACCGCCCCAACAGCAATCCCAAGCGACGCTCCGGGAGGAGGCGCAGCGCGCGGAGCGGCGGCGCATCGCGAGCCGCCAGGTCGTGCAACCCGCGGTCCAGCTCGCGCAGGCCACCGCGCCCGACCTGGCCGCGGCGCTGGACATCCCCGCGGGCATGCTGGTGAGCAGCCAGCTCACCGCGCCCGCGCCCGACCAGACGACGAAGGTCATGTCCAACTACGGCATCATCACCCCGCGCAAGGGCCCCTCGCTCATCGTGCTGGGCACCGGCTACGTCAATGACCGCGCCCGGCTGCCCGAGCCCGGCACCGACTTCGCCCCCGAGGGGGCCGAGGGGGACGTCGTCACCCTGCGGCTCACGATGAACGTGCCCGCGGGCATGACGCGGCTGTCGTTCGACTACCGCTTCCTGAGCGCCGAGTCGCCCGACTTCGTGGGCAGCGAGTACAACGACCAGTTCACCGCGCACGTGCAGGACGCGCAGGGCACGCGCCTGGCCGAGCAGACCTCGGTCAACAGCGCGCACTTCTTCGACGCCTCCGCCACGCGCGCCAAGGACACCCAGTTCGACGTGCTGCTCGCGGACGACCCCTCGGGCGTGGACTTCTTCCCGGCGAGCTACCCGGACGGAATCCAGCTCTTCCCGGACGCGGGCATCACCGACTTCAAGACGGTCAACGTGGCCATCGCCGGCGGCGGGCCGGTGACGCTCGTCTTCGAGATCCGCGACCTGGGCGACGGCATCCTGGACTCCAGCGTGGTCATCGACAACGTGAGCATCTCCAGCCTGGAGAAGATCGACCCCAACCCCATCCTCATCGACCCGCTGCTGCGCAAGGTGGAGACCAACCCGGGCCGGCTCGCCACGCTGGGCACGCCCGCCAGCGGCGTCGCCGCCGACGGCGTCAGCGTCATCCTGCTGCGCGCGCGGCTGCCGGGTCCCGGCACCCTGCGCTTCAAGCTGGGCGACACGCACCTGCCCGCCAACGGAGGGCTCAGCCTGGTGGGCTCCTCGGACGCCCCCACCAACGTCATCGACGCGACCGCCCAGCAGGTCGCGACCCACCAGTACTACGCCTTCGCGCTCTACACCGCGCCCGAGGACTTCATCCGCCCGGGCCAGGAGGCCACCGACAGGCTGCTCAAGAAGCGCGCCGTGACGCTCTCCACCCTCTACACCCCGGCCAATGGGACGCCCTTCCCGGACACCCACGAAATCGAGGTGGTCCGTCCGCCCATCGTGGCCATCCATGACCTGTGGTCCGACTGCCAGTACTGGGAGTGGCACGCGGGCATCTCCTCCAACATCCTGTTCGACGTGACGTGCGCCGACTACTCGACGACCAGCTCGGAGAGCATCGACTCGGAGGCGAACCGCGCCGCGCTCGGCAAGGCCATCCGGGAGGCGCTGCTGGAGATGCGCCTGAGCTACATCGCCGTCACCCAGGTGGACGCGCTCGCCCACGGCATGGGCGGCATCATGGCGCGCAGGTTCGCCGCGAGGAGCGACTACCTGCGCGCGGACAACTTCAACAAGGGAGACCTCAACCGGCTCATCCTGCTGAACACGCCCCACGCGGGCACCGCCATCGCCAAGGCCATCGTCGACACCCGCAACCACATGAAGGGGACGGCCAGCTACCAGGTCGCCTGGGACGAGCTGAAGCTGGAGATGCTCCGGGACTTCAACGTCTCGCTCGAGGTGGACTCGGGCACCACGTCCTTCGAGGACCTGCAGCCGGGCAACCCCCTGCTCACCTCCGTGGGCGTGACGAACGTGCCCACCCACGTGCTGGTGAGCCTCAACGGGAAGAACATCGAGCGTCCCCAGGGACAGGGCATGCTCTTCGACCACATCAAGGTCCTCTACACCAACATGGAGGCGTACCACCCGCTGGTGGACAAGCTCACGCCCCCGGCGAACTGGAACCTCATCATGCGCGCGAAGACCTCGCGCAACCCGCAGCAGGCCGCGCAGCCCAGCCGGCTGTTCTGCGACAAGGACTACGACATGTTCGCCTCGGAGGCGGACCAGCGCGGAGGCGCGCCCACCACCGCCACGACGTCCTTCGCCATGGACGCGAGCGTGCCGGACCTCGAGCACTTCAAGACGCCCTCCAACTCCAGCTACTACGCGAGCATCGTCAACCTGCTCAACAGCCCCGTGGCCAGTGACAGCTTCGCCCCGTCCCTCCC
>NZ_SRLW01000445.1:0-5859 GCF_006518215.1 Myxococcus sp. AB025B | reverse complement strand
GCCGCGCATCCGCCGCGGGCGCCTTGCCCACCAGCTTCACCGACTCCTTCAGGAGCGCCGCCCCGCCCTCATCCGTCGCCCCGTACGCGCAGACGTCCGAGCCCTTGAGCGCATAGCCCATGGCCCCACCCGCCGAGCGCGTCGTGCTCACCGTCGTCACGCCCTTCGACGTCGCCGCCTTCGCCTCCTCGCCCCCGGCCTGCGTCATCGCCTCGGCCGCCTTGGCCTGGAACACCTTCGCGTCCGACACCCGCATGCACGACACGCGGCCATCCGTGCGCAGCGACACCGTCGCCGGCCCCGCCGGGTCCAGCCCCACCGCCGTCAACGTCTCCGGCTTCGTCGGGTCGATGGTCAGGAACGGGTGCAGCTCCGCGCGCCACGCCGCGGGCCTGAGCAGCGCCGCATGCGTCCCCGCGCGCTCCAGGAAGGCCGTGAGCCCCGCCAGCGCGTCCAGCTTGGGCACGTGGACCACCGTCTGGGCCTGGGCTGCGGAACGGGGCGCGGGAGCAGCCGCCAGCGTGGCGGCGAGGACGAGCGAGGAGAGCATGCCCTCCGTGAGAGCAGCGCACCTCCACCCCTGTCAAGGCACTCGCACCCCCCGTGCCCTCGGAACCCGCCCGGGCCTCACCCGAACGGCCAGTGGTGGACGATGTCGCCGATAAAACCCGGTGGAACAGCGAGGCGAAGCCAGTCCGCCCGACTGCCCACCGGTCCCCCCCTCTGCATCCCGTGCCGGCACTCCCCCTCATCCAGACCGAGGCGGGCACGCGGGCCCGGGGCCTCGAGCCCCAGGCGTCCGCCCGCACGGCATGTCGTGTCAGCCGGGATGCGTCACGACTTCGCGCGGCTCAGAGTCGGCCCTGGTTGGCCCACTCGATCATCCGCTCCGCCAGGTCCTCGGTGTTGCGCCGCAGGTGCGCGAGCTGAAGCACCTGGTCATCCGCGTCCGCGAGCGTCATGCGCCGCGTCAACAGCTCCGCGAAGCGCACCACCTGCGCGATGCTGATGCAGTCGGCGTCCTCCGACGCCCCGGCGAACCGCGCCACCTCCGCGTCCACCTCCAACTGCTCATCCAGCAGCGCCTTCACCAGCGCCGAGCGGGACACCGGCGTCTCGAACTCCTCTGGGTTGCGCAGCTGACGACGCCACGGCTGGGACTCCCACCGCACACGCGCGGGGTCCCTGAGGACTCGGTTCCGCGAGGGCTGAATGCTCATCAAGGCCTGCATGCCGACCTTCGTCGGCGACCCGAAGCTGAGTTCCATCAGTGCCCCCTCTCCACCACGGGGTCTGTCCACGAGCGTGACCGACTTCATTCGTTCCAGCCGTTGCCTTCCCGTCCTACCCACGCGACCACCCCTTCATTACGCGCGAGCGGCCAAATCTTGATTGGAGCCACGGCGCCAAAGGGTTGCGTGCATGCGCCAGGAGTGCGTTGACACACGGCGGTGGGCCCGGGACAGTCGCGCGCGCCATGCCGACCTATCCGTCCTCACCCCGAGAGGCCTTCCACCTGCTGCGCGCGTTGTCGGAGGACCTGGCCCACCCGGAGCGGCGCGCCCAGGCGCGGGTGGAGCTGCGCGAGCTGGCGGACCTGTCGCGCGACCAGCCCGAGTCGGCCCCGCTGCGGCTGGTGACCGTCACCGTGGCGGTGGGCGCCTCGCAGGAGCGGCTGGAGCTGTTCCTCCTGCCCTCCATCTTCGCCCCCGAGTCCTGGGCCTACACCTTCCTGGAGGGGCTGCTCAGCGTCCCGTTGGACGAGTACGCCGGCAAGCGGCTGGTGGAGGTGGGCGCGGGCTCGGGGTGGATCTGCATCGCGCTGGCGAAGTTCACGCGGCTGGCGCACGTGCACGGCGCGGACCTCAACCCGCACTCGCCCGTGGTCGCGCGCTGCAACGCGTGGCTCAACGGCGACGAGACGCTGGTGTCGCGGCTGTCCTTCGCGGAGAGCGACCTGTTGCGCGGCGTCCCGGCGCAGCCCGCGTGGGACTTCGTGGTGGGCTGCATCCCCCAGGTGCTGCGCACGGAGGAGCTGCCCGGGGAGCTGTCCCAGGCCGACGAGCAGGCGCTGTATGACTTGTCGAACTACTGCACGTTGCAGAACGTGTACGAGGACCACTTCGGCCTGGGGCTCATCGCGCGGCTGCTCGACGAGGCGCCCGAGCGGCTGGCGCTGACGGGCAGGCTGCTGCTCAACCTGGCGGGCCGTCCGGGCCGTCCCATCATCGAGCGCATGTTCACCCGGCGCGGCTTCTCCACGCGGGTGCGGGTGGCGCGGCGGGTGCGGCAGGCGGCGGACACGGACATCCGTCCGCTGGTCGCGCTGGAGCAGCGCACCGGGCGCGAGTTCGAGTTCTTCATGGAGGCGCACAGCCCCGAGCCCCTGCGCGCCGCCACCGCGCTGGGCTGGCTGCAGTCGGGCCATGCCGTATGGCACGAGGTGGCCGTGTGGGAGGCGCACCTGTCGCGTCCGCGCGAGACGCTGGCCCTGCGCCAGTCGCTGCGAGGACTGGGCATCCCCGCGCTGCAGGAGGAGCTGGATTTGGGCGCCGCCTCGCCCGAGCAGCTGGGCTTCGTCGCGGCGCTCTCGGAGCGGCTCGCGAAGGGGCCGCTGCTGCCGTACGCGCACGAGGCGGGGGACGCGTCGTTCCGGCGCCAGCTGGTGCGCTACCTGGAGCGCTACTTCGGCCTGAGGCTGTCGGCGGAGGAGCTGTTCGTCGCGCCCGAGCGTGAGCAGGCGGTGTACTCGCTCCTGCTCGCCACGTGCGACGCGGGCGACGAGGTGCTGGTGTCGCGCAACCTCCACCCGCTCTACGCGCGGGCGCTGGAGAAGGCGGGCGTGCGCGCCACGGTGACGCACACGACGCTGGAGGAGATCCGCCGGCTGCTGTCCGCCTTCGACGTGAAGATGGTGCTGCTCACGGTGGAGAAGGGCGAGCGCACCAACCTGTCCGTGCTGCGCGACATCATCGCGGAGGCGTCGCGGCGGGGCATCTGGGTGGTGCTGGACGAGAGCGCCTTCTTCAACATCACCGGCCAGGTGGAGCCGCTCACCCTCTTCGAGTTCCTGGCGCGCGAGCCGTATGCCCCCAACCTGGTCGTGCTCTACGGCCTGGTGAAGAACGCGGTGTGGCCGGACCTGGAGCTGACGCTGCTGCTGCCCGTGCCGGAGCCGCTGCGCGCGGACCTGGAGGTGGCGGCCGAGGTGACGTACTCGCGCATCAGCACGCTGGCGCAGTGGTTCTACGAGCGCACCTTCGCGGACCTCTTGTCCTTCCGCATCTCCTTCGCGGAGCCGGAGCCGCCCGGGCCCCGCCGGCACCCGGTGGTGCCGCTGCCGCGCTCCTCGCGCATCCAGACGCTCTCGGCCTTCCCCGCCTTCGCGCCCAAGGTGTTCCGCGAGGACGACGCGGAGCTGGTGCGCCTGGACTACGGCGAGAACGAGGGGCCGCTGCCCGAGCCGCTCGTGGAGGGGCTCATCGCCGCCGCGGCCGCGCCTCGCGAGTCCGGCGCGCAGACGGGCCTCTCGGAGGCCGTGGCCGCCTTCCTGCTGGAGACGCGCGCCGTGCGCTACACGGCCGAGGAGCTGGTGCTCGCGCCGGGAGTGTGGCCGCTCATCCACCACCTGGGCGTCGCGCTCAAGCAGCGCCTGGGTCGCGCGCCCCGCGTCTTCCTGACGACGCCCTGCTACGGCGTGCTGCCGCCGACGTTCCTCTCCGCCGGCTGCCAGGTGGCCCAGGGCACGCTGTCGGAGCTGCTCTCCAGGCGAGGACAGGGCGGCTTCGTCCCGGACGCCGTCGTCATCTCGCAGCCCTCCAACCCCACGGGCGTCTACGTGGCGCGCGAGGAGCTGGTGGCGCTCGCCAACTACGTGGTGGAGCAGCGCTGCCTGCTGGTGTCCGACGAAATCTTCGGCCTGGTGAACCTCACCAGCCCCACGGCGGAGACGGTGCACAGCCCGGTGACGCTCGAGGGCGCGGTGCCGGGCGTGGGCGCGCGCACGGTGGTGCTGGGCGGCCTGTCCAAGGAGTTCGCCGCGGGCGGGCTGCGCGTCGGCTGGCTCGCCACGAGGGACCGCGCGCTGGCCTTGGCGATGCGCGAGGCGGGCCCGGGCGTGCTGCACCGGGTCACCGCGCGCGCGGCGGCCTACCTGTACGCGGCCTACGCGCGCAGCCCGGACGGTCAGCTGCTCTACCCGGCGCGGCACCGCTCGCTGCGCGCCTTCCTCACGAAGATGCGACGCGAGCTGGCGGAGAAGCGCGACCTGCTCGCGGCGGTGCTCCCCTCCGAGGCGCGCGCGGAGGCGGGGGACGCGGGCGGGCTGTTCCTCGCGCCCCGCGTGACGTCCTGGCTGGGGCGCACGGTGGACGGCGAGCGGCTCACCCCGGAGAACCTGCCGCGCGTCGTCTACGAGCACACGCACGTGGTGCTCAATGGCGGCCCCTGGTGCTCGGACCCGGAGCGGGTGCGCGCCGTCTTCTCCATCCCCCGCGACAAGCTGGAGAAGGCCTGCGAGCGATTGAAGGCCTTCGGCGCGAAGCTCCCGTCCTCCTCCTGACACCCCGCCGCCAACGAGGCGGGACTGTCCTCGACCCGACGCCGGGGCCGTTCATGTGGGGACACAGACCCTGTCCCCACGGTGGATGGGGTTCTCCAGGTAATTCCAGCATGATTGGTAATCCCCGGTAGGCCGACGGCCCGGCCCCGGGGGTCTTCCGTCTCCTGTCGTGGGGGGTGTCATGCCCAATCTGCTCGACCTGCCTCGGCAGGCGTTGATGGACCTGCGTTCTCGGCTGAGCCACCTGCCGTTGGTGTCGCAGCTGCCGTTGCGCAACGTGGTGCCGGACAGTCTGGCGTTGTCGAGCCCGGCGCCGCAGGACTCGGCGCTGTCGGACCCGGCACGGGTGCTGGCGTGGCAGAAGGCGTGTGCGCGGTACGTGAAGCCGGGGCAGGTGGTGATGGACGTGTGCGCGGGGGCGGGCTTGCGCACCTTCGCGGCGGCGACGCGTCATCCGCGGCGGCTGTATGCGGTGGACCCCTCGCGGCTGCTGGACACCACGCAGTGGGTGGCGCGGCGCAACGGGCTCGAGCACATCGACTTCGTGCGCGCGCAGCCGTGGAGCTTCCAGCCGCCGGAGAAGGTGGACGTGCTGTTGCACGAGCTGCTCGGGGAGGCGCTCTTCGACGCGGGGCTGGTGCCGAGGATGCTGGACTTGCGCTCGCGGCTGCTCAGGCCCGGCGGGCGCATCCTCCCCAACCGCTTCGAGGTCTTCGTGGAGCCGGTGCAGCTGCGCGACGAGGCGTGCCTGCCCTTCATCTGGAGCCAGCGAATCCCGGGCGTGGACTACAGCTGCCTGCAGACGCTGCGTGAGGCGATGAACCCGTCCTACTTCACGCGCGTGGTGCGCTCGTACGAGGTGGACCACCTGCTGTGCGAGCCGGAGCCCGCGTTTGCCTTTGATTTGGAGACGATGACGGCGGACGGCCTGCCCCAGCGCGTGCGCTACGAGCGGCCGGTGATGGAGGCGGGGCGCGTGGATGGCTTCTGCCTGTTCTACAAGGTGGCCTTCGACGCGGAGCTGTCCTTCACGGTGTCGCCCTTGCGAGGCCAGAACCCGGCGGGCATGACGTTCTTGCGCGTGGACCCGCGCGACTTCGCTCGCAACGAGCTGTTGTCCTTCGAGCTGGAGCTGGCGGACCCGGGGGATGTGGGCACCTGGCGCTGGCACTTCCGCTGAAGGCGCGGGCGGCAGTGCTCGCGGGTGGACACCCGGGGGGACTGGAGGGCTTCGCCTCCGTCGGACCGTGCCTAGGTTCCACCCCGGCATGGGTTCCATTCGTGGGTGGGTGGTGGTG
>NZ_SRLW01000444.1:0-5886 GCF_006518215.1 Myxococcus sp. AB025B | reverse complement strand
CACCCAGGGCGGGGGCGCCGATGAGGTTCATCACGCCGCTGATGACGGCCTCCAGGCCGCCGCTCTTGAGGATGTAGCCGTCCGCGCCGGAGGCCTTCGTCTTGCCGGCCAGCTCCGCCTCCGAGATGTCGGAGTAGAGCACCAGCTTGGACGTCACCTTCTTCTGGCTCCGGAGGTACTCGACGACGTCGTCGCCGAACATCTCCGGCATGTTCACGTCCATGAGGATGAGCGCGAACGGCCCCTCGGAGAGCTTCTGGTTGAGGCTCGTCAGGTCCTGGGCCCCGCTCACCTGATAGCCGGCGGCGGTGAGGGCCCGGACGGTGAGCTCCACCAGCATCGGGCTGTCATCAATGACCAGTACGCGCGACATCGTCCTCCTCAAAGGATTCGGGGTGGAACCCTACACCTTTGGTTCAGCGCGGACCATCGAAACGGCGAGCGGCCGGCCAGCTTGATGCCGACACTTGACCGGTTTTCGTCCCCTCCGGATACTCGGACGCCTTGACCACGACCTCGACTCCCCTCCAGCGAGCACTCCGGATGGCTCCGGACCGTGCCGTGGCCGTCCAAGCCCGACCGGAGCAGGAGTTCTTCTGCTTCCGGGTGGGAGACCTGCGGCTCGGCGTGCCCAGCGAGAACGTCCTCGAGGTGTTCCGCGCCGGCCTGCTCACCCCCCTGCCGAGGACGCCGTCCTTCATCATGGGCGTGACGGGCCACCGCGGCGAGGTGCTGCCCGTGGTGGACCTCCTGCGCTTCCTCTCCAAGGGCGAGGCGCGCATCGGTCCCCGCACGCGCCTGTTCATCGGCATCACCGGCAGCATCGTCGCCGGGGTCGTCGCCGACACGGTGCTGGGCCTGCGCCGCATCCCGGTGGCGGACATCCTCCCACCGCCGCTGGGCGGTGACGCGGCGGCCGAGCACCTGATGGGCGTGGTGCCGGGCGCCACGCCGCAGGACAGCATCAACCTGCTCAACTTCTCCAAGCTCCTGCAGACGGCGCGGCAGCGCGCGGTGGCGCGATGAACGACGAGTCGCTCGACCTGGAGGAGATGGTGGAGGAGGTGGACATCCTCTTCTTCGAGATCGGCGGGGGCGTGTTCGGCACGGACGCGTCGCAGGTGCTGCGGATCGATCGCTCGTTGCCGGAGGACATCACCCTGCCGGAGCTGGGCCTGTTGCACCGGGGCAACCGCGCGCTGGTGTTCGACACGCCGGAGGGCGAGGGCCACCTGAAGGTGGACGCCGTCCGGGGCGTGCGCCCCATCCCCGTGACTCAACTTCGCCGCATGCCCCCCACGGCGGGCGCGGCCGCTTATGCCGTCGGTGTGTGCCTGGAAGAAGCCCGCACCGTGTTGCTGATTGACCTGGTGGAGACCGCCAGGACCCGAGGAACTCAAGGAAGGCACTGACCGCAATGTCCCTGGACACCCCCAACGAGAAGCCCACGTCCAAGGCCCGATCCGCCCGGAAGGCCCCTGCCTCCAAGGCGGCCGGTGCCGCCGCGCCCGCGGCCCCCATCCCCCATAAGGCCTTCACCGACACGCTGCTGACGGTGCTTGCCGGCAACCTCCAGGCCCGCGTCCCCAAGGAGCTGGTGGGCGAGGGCGGCGAGGAGCTGGCCCACCTGCTCAACCAGGTGCTGGACAACTTCGCCAGCTCCGAGCACCGCAAGCACGTGGCGGCGCAGGAGATCGACCAGGCACTGGACGCGCTCATCAGCCTGGTGCGCGAGGGTGACCTGTCCCAGTGGAACACCACCACCGAGGACCCCCAGCTGGGACCGCTGCTCGAGGGCTTCGGCAAGGTCATCGAGACGCTGCGCACGTTCGTGCGGGAGATCAACGAGGCGGCGCTGAGGCTGTCCTCGTCCGCCAACCAGGTGCTCGCGGCGTCCACGCAGCACGAGACGTCCTCCACGGAGCAGGCCGCCGCCATCCACGAGACGACGGCGACCATGGAGGAGCTCAAGCACGCCTCCGCGCAGATCGCCGAGAACGCGGGCAGCGTGGCGCGCGTGGCCGAGGAGACGCTGGGCGCGGCGCGCGCGGGCCGGGGCGCCATCGGTGAGTTCATCCAGGCGATGCAGCAGATCCGCAGCGACGGCGTCGCGGTGGCGGACTCCATCGCCAAGCTGTCCAAGCGCGTGGAGCGCATCGGCACCGTGGTGGAGGTCATCGACGAGATCGCCGACCGCTCGGACCTGCTCGCGCTGAACGCGGCGCTCGAGGGCAGCCGCGCCGGTGAGGCGGGCAAGGGCTTCTCCATCGTCGCGGCGGAGATGCGCCGGCTGGCGGAGAACGTCCTGGACTCCACCAAGGAGATCAAGAACCTCATCACGGAGATCCGCGAGGCCACCGCCGCGGCCGCGGGCGCCGCCGAGGCGTCCAAGTCCGCCACCGAGTCCGGTGAGAAGCTGGGCGCCGTCGCCGCGCAGGCCGTCGAGGGCATCCTCGCCGGCGTGCAGGAGACGAGCGACGCGGCTCGCGTCATCAACCTCGCCACGCAGCAGCAGCGCACGGCCACCGAGCAGGTGGTGGCGTCCATGGCGGAGATCGAGGACGTGACGCGTCAGACGACGCAGGCGTCGAAGCAGGCGACGGGCGCGGCCGCGGAGCTCACGCGGCTGGCCGCGCGTCTCGCGGAGCTCATCAAGCGCTTCAAGGCCGACTAGCTCTTCCGGGAAGGGGAGGGTGCGCAGCACTCACCGCCCATGGACACCGAGGCTCTCAAGAAATCCCTCCTGAAGAAGTTCCAGGAGGTCACGGCCGACCGCCTCCAGAAGATTCAGCTGGGCGTGTTGGACCTGGAGAAGGAAACCGCGGACCAGGCCGCGGACGACGTCGCGCGCGAGCTGCACACGATGAAGGGGGAGGCCCGCATGCTGGGCCTCGCCGCCATCGGTCAGCTCGCCCACGCGGCGGAGGACGTCCTGCGCGCCGAGCGCGAGGGACGCACGGCCACGGAGATCGCCACGGACGTCATGCTCCGTGCCTGCGACGTCCTGTCGGACCTCATCGAGGACCTGTCCGGTGCCAACACCGGTACGCCCGCCAGCGAGGACATGGTCCGCGCGCTGGCGGAGGTCTCCGGTCAGGCCGCGCCCGCCATCCCCGGCGCGAAGCCCCCGACGCCCGCGCCAGCGCCGGCCCCCGTGGTGGCCGCGCCGGTGCAGGCGCCCGTGGTCCGGGCTCCGGTGGTGGAGGCGCCCGTCGCCGCGGCGCCCGTGGCCCATGCTCCCGCGCCCGCGTCGGGCCGCGCGGAGGAGGAGGCCCCGAGCGCCGCCAAGTCGGCCATCGCCGACCGCACCATCCGCGTCAACGTGGAGGTGCTGGACTCGCTGGGCCTGCTCGCCGGCGACCTGCTGGTGGAGAGCGCCCGGGGGCGGCTGCGCAGCTCCGAGACGGAGGAGCTGTTCGAGCGCTTCAGCCGCATGGGCGACCGGTTCCTGCGCCTGGCGGAGGCGCTGGACATCCCGCTGGAGGTGCGCGCGCAGCTGGACCGCGTCGAGAGCGACCTGCACATGCTGCGCGACGATGCGTTCCGCTTCGTGCGGCGCAACGACGACGGCATCAACACGCTGCACGGCAACCTGTCGAAGATGGCGGACCACGTGGCCGAGGCCCGGCTGGTGCCGCTGTCCACGGTGTTCGACGCCTTCCCGCGCGCGGTGCGCGACATGGCGCGCACGCAGACGAAGGAAGTGGACCTGCTCATCGAGAACGCCGACATCGGCGTGGACCGGTCCATGCTGGGCGACGTGCGCGACGCGCTGGTGCACCTCTTGCGCAACTCGGTGGACCACGGCCTGGAGTCCCCGGACACGCGCCAGGCGCTGGGCAAGCCGCAGACGGGCCGCATCCGCATCCGCGTGCGCGTGGATGGCGACATGCTGCACATCGAGGTGGAGGACGACGGGCGCGGCATCGACCCGGAGCGTCTGCGCCAGGTGGCCATCAACAAGCGCCTCATCACCGCGGTGCAGGCCGCGTCGCTGTCGGAGCGCGAGGCCATCGAGCTCATCTTCCGTCCCGGCTTCTCCACCCGCGAGCAGGTCAGCGAGCTGTCCGGCCGCGGCGTGGGCATGGACGTGGTGAAGCGCAAGGTGGAGACGCTCGGCGGCTCCGTCGGCGTCAACAGCCGCATCGGCCGAGGCACCACCATCACCCTGCGGCTGCCCCAGTCGCTCGCGCTGATGAAGGTGCTGCTGGTGCGCCTGGGCGACGACGTCTACGGCATGCCCGCCGCGGACGTCGAGGCCGTGATGCGCGTCAAGCCGGAGGACCGGCTGGAAATCTTCGGCACCCTCGCGGTGCGCCACCGGGGCAAGCCCACGGCGCTCGTCGCGCTGGGGCCGCTGCTCGGCCTCAACGGCGGCAACCGCTTCGACAAGCCGCCGGCCGTCGTCGTGCGCCACGGCGAGGACCACGCGGCGCTGGTCGTCGACGGCTTCGTGGACGAGCGCGAGGTGGCGGTGAAGCCGTGCGGCGGGGAGTTCCTCAAGGGCGCGCCCTTCATCGCGGGCACCGCCGCGCTGGAGGACGGCCGCATCGCCGTGCTGCTGCACGTGCCGGACATCATGACGGAGGTGCGCCGCATGGCGCGGCCTGTCACCCAGGCTCCGGCCGCCAAGCGCCTGCGGGTCCTGCTGGTGGACGACTCGCCCATCGCCCGCGCCACCGAGGGCGCGCTCGTCAAGGCGCTGGGGCACATGGTGGAGGAGGCGCAGGACGGCGAGGAGGCCTACGGCAAGGTGCAGAACAACTCCTACGACCTCATCCTCACCGACGTGCAGATGCCGAAGATGGACGGCTTCTCGCTCGCGCGCAGGCTGAAGTCGACCCCCGCCGTGGCACGCATCCCCGTCATCATCCTGTCGTCGCTCGCCTCGCCCGAGGACAAGCGGCGCGGCCTGGATGCGGGCGCGGACGCGTACCTCGTCAAGGGAGAGCTGGGCGTGGAAGTGCTCGCCCAGGCCATCGATCGGCTGACCTGAGGAGTGGCGTTTGGGCGGACCGGTCGCGGCGGCGATGGCGTTCAGGGTGCTCATGGTGGGCAAGGGGCTGCGTGCGCTCGCGGCCCGGGGCCTGTTCGACGGTGAGTCGCTCGTCCCGGTGGGGCCCGCCGAGGTCGACTTCCCCGGCGCGCTCGTCGCCGTGCAGCGCCACTTCCCGGACGTGGCCCTGGTGGACCTCACCGGCCTGGAGGCGCTGGAGGCCATCGAGCAGGTGATGGCGGGGCGGCCCGTGCCCGTGCTGGCGCTCCACCCCGGGGCCCTCACCGGCCAGGAGGCCTTCCAGGCCATGGCCCTGGGCGCGCTGGACGTGATGGAGCGCCCGGCGATTCCCGGCCCTGAGTTCTGGGCCCACGTGTCGCGCAAGCTGGTGATGCTGGCCCAGGTGAAGGCCGTGCGGCAGACCCAGACGCGCCCCTCGGCGAGGCTGCCCAGGGAGGACCTGCCCGCGCCGCCCTATCCCCTGGTGGCCATTGCCGCCTCCCTGGGGGGCCCCAAGGCGGTCGCACAGGTACTGCGGAAGATTCCACGAGACTTTCCCGCGCCCATCGCCTACTGCCAGCACATCAGCGAGGGTTTCACGGAGGGCCTCGCGCACTGGCTGACGATGGAGACGGCGCTGGGAGTGACGGAGGCGGAGCACGGCATGGTGATGGTGCCCGGGACGGTGTACATCGCCCCGTCGGGCAGTCACCTGTTGGTGCGACCCGAGGGCAGGTTGGAGCTGGACTCGGGGCCCGCGCTCCGGGGCTTCCGGCCCTCGTGTGACATGCTGCTCACTTCGGCCGGGGAGTCCTTCGGTGCGCGCTGTGTCGGAGTCATCCTGACGGGAATGGGGCGGGATGGGGCTCGGGGGATGAAGGAGATCCGGG